>CAZQXF010000007.1:0-22069 GCA_964596975.1 uncultured Thiotrichales bacterium
AGCCACACGGCACGCGCGGCTTTCAGCATTGAGTGCGTGCCGCCGATATTGGTATCGATGAAAGCGTCGGGACCGCTGATGGAACGATCAACATGGCTCTCGGCGGCAAAATGGACGATAGTGTCGATCTTCTCCTCGCGCAGCAGCTTTTCAATCAACGCCTGATCACGAATATCCCCATGCACGAAGCGAAACGCCGGATGACTCTCCGCCGCGCGAATACTTTCATGGTTGCCGGCATAGGTGAGTGCGTCCAGCCCGATCACCCGGTCGCCAGGATAGGTATCGAGCCAGTAGTAAACAAAATTCGCCCCGATAAAACCGGCGGCGCCGGTCACTAGTAGATTAGCCATTTTCAAGTTCCTTCATCATGTTAATCAGCGCCGCACGCCAATGCATACCGATATAGCCGGTCGCCTGGCGCATTGCATCCTTGCTTAGCACACTGTAAGCCGGTCTCGCAGCCGGAGTCGGATAGGCTTCGGTGGGTATCGGCTTGATTGTCACATCACGCGACAGCAACCCCATCGAACGTCCAAGTTCATGAATCGCCACGGCAAAATCGTACCAGCTCGCCACCCCGGTATCGGTCCAGTGGTAGGTGCCTGCCAGTGACTTGTCGATGGCGAGATAGAGCACCTTGGCCAGCTCGGCCGCCCAGGTCGGCGTACCCACCTGGTCTTCGATCACGCCGAGTTCCTCGCGCTCGCTCATCAAACGCAGCATTGTCTTGACGAAATTGTTGCCATGCGCGGAGTAGACCCAGGCGGTCCGCACGATCAATGCGTCGTCGCCCATCACCTCTCTGACCGCCTGTTCCCCCTTTTGTTTCGTCTCGCCATAAACGCCGGCCGGGTTCATCACGTCGTCCGGCTGGTAAGGGCGGCTCTTGCAGCCATCGAAAACGAAGTCGGTGGACACGTGTGCCAGTCGAGCACCGAATTCGAGGGCGGCAGTAGCCAGGTTTTCCGCACCTGTGACATTGATGGCAGCGGCCATCTCCTCATCCGACTCCGCCTTGTCAACGGCTGTATAGGCAGCAGCGTTGATGATCCAGTCCGGTCGGACTTCCGCGACCTTGCGACTAACGGCCGAAGCGTCGGCAATATCCAGCTCCTGCCGCCCCAGCGCAATCAGCGCCACGCCTTGCGGTACTGCCCGTTGTAGCTCCTGACCCAACTGCCCATTGGCACCTGTAACGAGAATGCTTGTCATGCTAGTGCCGCTTGTCGAGCATCGCCAGCAGATAGGCGCCATAGCCGCTCTTTTTCAACGGCTGCGCGATCTTTTCCAGCTGCTCATCGCCGATGAAACCCTGTCGCCAGGCAATCTCCTCCGGGCAGGCGATCTTCAATCCCTGCCGCTCCTCGATGACGCGGATGAAATTGGCGGCATCGAGCAACGATCGCGTCGTGCCAGTATCAAGCCAAGCGGTGCCGCGGCTCATGCGCATCACCGCCAGGTCGCCCCGTTCGAGGTAGACCTTGTTGACGTCAGTGATCTCCAGTTCACCCCGCGGCGACGGCTTTACATTACGGGCAATATCGACCACGTCATTGTCATAGAAATAGAGCCCGGTTACAGCGTAGTTGGACTTGGGATGTTCGGGTTTTTCCTCAATGCTGGTCGCGGTTCCGCTCTCATCGAAATCGACCACACCGTAGCGCTCCGGATCATGGACATAGTAGCCAAACACGGTCGCGCCGGTATCGCGGCGACCAATGCCCTGAAGTCGCAGTGAAAACCCTTCACCATAAAAAATATTGTCACCCAGAATCAGCGTGACCGGGCTGTCACCAATGAATTCTTCACCAATCAGAAACGCCTGCGCCAGGCCATCCGGGCTGGGCTGAACCGCATACTGCAAATTGATCCCCCACTGCGAACCGTCACCCAGTAAATGCTCGAACGCAGCCGCATCCTGAGGCGTGGTGATCAGCAAGATATCCTTGATACCGGCCAGCATCAGCGTGGTCAGCGGATAGTAGATCATCGGCTTGTCGTAGACCGGCATCAGCTGCTTGCTGACCGAGATGGTAAGGGGGTACAGACGGGTGCCGGAGCCACCCGCGAGGATAATGCCTTTACGCTTGCTCATGTTTCGATTGCCTGCAAATCCATTGCGCCGCCCGATGTGCCGGGATCAGCTTGAATAAGGAGTACGGCCAGACGTGACCCGCCACACCCTGAATGGCCGGTATTGTCTTGCAAGCATCTGGAGATTGCCACCGTCAAGCGGCGGCAGTTACTGAAACTGTGAAAGGGGTCAGTCAAATCGATGGATTGACGCCCCAGCGAGCATCAGAAAGGAATATCGTCCTCAAAATCGTCCTTCACCGGCTGGGCCGCAGGTTTGCTGGCGACCTGGGGAGCTTCCGTCGGCATGGGCGGCTCCTCGTATCCCCCCGTACTACCGCCGCTACGACTGTCGAGCATCTGCATCTCATTGGCGACGATCTCGGTGGTATAACGATCCTGACCATCCTGACCCTGCCACTTGCGCGTGCGTAGACTGCCCTCGATGTAGATCTTGGAGCCCTTCTTCAAATACTCGCCGGCAATTTCCGCCAGGCGATTGAAGAACACGACACGGTGCCATTCGGTACGCTCCTGTGGTTGCCCGGTTGCCTTGTCCTTCCAGGTCTCGGATGTTGCAACCGTGATATTGGTTACCGCTCCTCCGCTGGGCATATAGCGGGTTTCAGGGTCCTTGCCCAGATTGCCGACCAGAATAACCTTGTTGACGCCTCTGCTTGCCATGTTCGAACCTTAATTAACTTACATTCAGTAATGCGCGATTCTAGCGCGGATTGGCAACCAGGTCTTGTCGACGCAGCGGATTTGACAAAGCCGACGCCCTAACGCCAAAAGCATGGGAAGTTCACATCGCTGTACTCGAACGGGAATACTGCTCCAGCGTGTCCAGTGCCGCCTTTTCGCGGTCAACCTTGAGATACGCAACACCCTCATCTGCGATCACGACTGCCTCGGCAACACCCGGCACCTCCCCCAGTTCGTTGGCCAACGCTTGCGCTGCCTGCTCATCCATTTCTCCCACATCGAGAACCAGACTGCTCAAATACCCGGGTTTCTTCATGCTGGCCGCAGCCAGCAGCCATACGGCGGCAACCACAGCACCAAACAGATACACTGCACTCAGACCTTGATGCTCGTGCAACCAGCCGCCTGCCAGGCCACCCACAAAAACCCCCATGAACTGCGAGGTCGAATAGACGCCCATCGCCGTGCCCTTGGCATCAGGTGGCGATATTTTTGCAACCAACGAAGGCAACGATGCTTCCAATAAATTGAATGCGGTAAAAAACACCCATAGCGAGAACATCAGCGCCCAGAAACTGGCATTGTTGCCGTAGAGCAGCAGTTCCGCAATCACCAGAGTCGTCACAGCAGCGACGAAAACAGGTTTCATCTTCTGCCGGGCTTCGGCAATGATGATGAATGGCACCATCGCCGCAAACCCCAGCAACATAACCGGCAAATAGATCTTCCAGTGCGCCGCAGAGGGAATCGAAAAATGATCCTGAAACTGCAGCGGCAACACAACCCAATTGGAGGCCAACAGCAGGTGCAGAGTGAAAATGCCCAGATCAAGGCGCAACAGCTGCGTATTACTCAGGACATCACCCAAGTAGCTCCAGACCATGCCGGTATCACGGTGCCGTTTGAGCCGCGCCGGCGTCGGTACGCCCTGCCACACGATCAAGCCAGCTACTCCGGCCAGCACCGCCGTTAACCAGAAAATGCCAGGCACCCCGATCCACTGGTTCACCAGCGGCCCCAACACCATCGCTACCGAAAAGGAAACACCGATCGTCACACCGACAATCGCCATCACCCGGGTTCGAACCGTTTCACGTGTAAGGTCCGCCAATAGTGCCAGGGTAGCCGCCGCAATCGCACCACTACCCTGAATCGCCCGACCGATCACGACACCGTCGATGCTTCTTGCCGTCGCGGCAATCACGCTGCCCAGTGCGAAAACCATCAATCCACCCAGGATTACTGGCTTGCGGCCGATACGGTCAGAGAGCAGCCCCAATGGAATCTGAAACACGGCCTGTGTCAGACCGTAAATGCCAATCGCCAGCCCTACCAGCGTGGGTGTCACGCCTTCCAACGTGGTTGCATACAATGCGAACACCGGCAGGATCATGAACAAGCCGAGCATTCGGATGCCGTACACACCGGCCAACCCGATGGTCGTTCTGCGTTCGACCTGCGTTAGCGGCTGAAGCTCTTTTTTTGCCATTGCGATCAAGCTCTTTCAGTAGCGGAAGCCGTCGTATATTATCAGCTTACAACGCGAAAGGAGCCCGAGAATCATCAATCGGACAGCAGTCGTTTCACCTTTCTTCGGGGTCGCAAGGCCCAGCCTGCCAATCATTTCCCAACCCCATGGACAAAATCATCATTCGTGGTGCGCGCACCCATAATCTGAAGAATATCGATGTCACCATTCCGCGTGACAAGCTCATCGTGATCACCGGGCTGTCGGGCTCTGGCAAATCGTCACTGGCGTTCGACACCATCTATGCCGAGGGGCAGCGTCGTTATGTCGAATCACTGTCGGCCTATGCCCGGCAGTTTCTGTCGATGATGGAAAAGCCAGATCTCGATCACATCGAGGGGCTGTCACCGGCAATTTCGATCGAGCAGAAAACAACCTCCCACAATCCGCGCTCCACCGTCGGCACCGTTACCGAGATTCACGACTACCTGCGGTTATTGTTTGCCCGTACGGGCACACCACGCTGCCCCGAACACCAGGTCGCGCTTGAGGCACAAACCATCAGCCAGATGGTCGATCAGGTGCTGACATTGCCCGAGGGCAGCAAGCTGATGCTGCTCGCGCCGGTGGTCAATGACCGTAAAGGCGAACACCTGCAGCTGCTCGACAGCCTGCGGGCACAGGGTTTCATTCGTGCTCGAATCAACGGGGAAGTCTACGAGCTGGACGATCCGCCAAAGCTGGACCTGCGTCGTAAACACAGTATCGATGTGGTCGTCGACCGTTTTCGGGTTCGCGGCGATCTGCAATTGCGCTTGGCCGAATCATTTGAAACTGCGCTGAATCTGGCAGACGGGATTGCCAAAGTGGCCTGGATGGATGATACGAACAAGCCTGAAATTGTTTTTTCATCGAGCTTCTCCTGCCCCCATTGCGGCTACTCGTTACCGGAGCTGGAACCTCGAATTTTCTCCTTTAATAGCCCCACCGGAGCTTGCCCGAGCTGTGATGGCCTTGGCGTCATCCAGAAATTCGATCCCGCCCGCATCGTCGCTCATCCCGAGTTATCGCTGGCCGATGGCGCCATCCGTGGTTGGGACAAACGCAACGGCTACTACTTCCAACTGATTTCTTCGCTTGCGGCCCACTATGCTTTCGATATCGAAAAACCCTTCCGGAAACTGACAAAGAAACAGCAAAAGGTCATTCTCTACGGCAGTGGCGGTGAAACCATCGAGTTTACTTATCGCAATGAGCGCGGGCTGCGATTTACCCGCAGCCATCCTTTCGAAGGCATTCTGCACAATATGGAGCGCCGCTATCGCGAGACCGACTCCTCTGCGGTTCGCGATGAACTCGCCAAGTACATGATCACCCAGCCCTGTCCGGACTGCGAAGGGACCAGGCTCAATCTCGCCTCGCGCAACGTCTTTATCAACAACACCAACCTCCCGCAAATCTCCAGCCTGCCAATCAGTGACGCACTCGCCTTCTTCGAACAGCTGAAACTCACGGGCCACAAGGGGCAGATCGCGGAAAAAATCGTTCAGGAAATCGGCGAGCGGCTCCGTTTTCTCGCCAATGTTGGTTTGAATTATCTTAGCCTCGATCGAAGCTCCGACACCCTTTCCGGTGGCGAAGCCCAACGCATCCGCCTTGCCAGCCAGATCGGCGCGGGACTCGTGGGGGTCATGTATGTGCTCGACGAACCCTCGATTGGCCTGCATCAGCGCGACAATCAACGTCTGCTCGACACGCTGGCACGGCTCCGGGATCTCGGTAATACAGTGATTGTCGTCGAACACGATGAAGAAGCCATACGCGCCGCCGACCACGTCATCGATATCGGACCTGGCGCCGGGCTGCATGGCGGCGAAATCGTTGCCCAGGGAACACCAAAACAGATCGAGCGCAGCAGGCATTCCATTACTGGCCAATACCTCGCCGGCAAGCGACGAATCGAGGTGCCGCCAATGCGCACACCGCCGCAACCGGACAAGATGCTCGTGGTCCGTGGCGCGCGAGGGAACAACCTGAAGAATGTCGAGCTGAGCATCCCAGTAGGGCTACTAACCTGCATCACCGGCGTCTCGGGTTCAGGCAAATCGACTTTGATCAACGACACAGTCTATCGCGCCATTGCGCGCGAACTGAATCGCGCAGCGACCGACCCCGCACCATTCGACAGCATCGAGGGGCTGGAACATTTCGACAAAATCATCGATATCGATCAGAGCCCAATCGGCCGCACCCCACGATCCAATCCCGCAACCTACACCGGCCTGTTCACACCGATTCGAGAACTCTTTGCCGGTACCCGCGAAGCCCGCTCCCGCGGCTACAAACCCGGACGTTTCAGTTTCAACGTCAAAGGCGGGCGCTGTGAAGCCTGTCAGGGCGACGGTCTGATCAAGGTGGAGATGCACTTCCTACCGGATATCTACGTGCCCTGCGACGTTTGCGGGGGCAAACGTTACAACCGAGAAACGCTCGATATTCACTACAAGGGCAAAAACATCAGCGAGGTGCTGGGTATGTCGGTCGAAGAAGCCACTGACTTCTTCGCCGCTGTACCCGCCATCAGCCGCAAACTGGCGACCTTGATGGATGTAGGACTCTCATACATCACTCTCGGGCAGGCGGCGACAACACTATCGGGCGGTGAAGCCCAACGCATCAAGCTGGCAAGAGAGCTTTCCAAACGGGATACCGGACGGACTATCTATATCCTCGACGAACCAACCACCGGACTGCACTTCCATGACGTCGAGCAGTTACTCAACGTACTCCATCGCCTGCGTGATCATGGCAATACGGTGATCGTTATCGAGCACAATCTCGATGTAATCAAGACAGCTGACTGGATTGTCGACCTGGGGCCGGAGGGGGGCTCGGGAGGAGGAGAAATCATTGGCGAAGGGACACCTGAAACGCTGGCTGCCACCAACCGTTCCCATACGGGTCAATACCTCAGGCCGCTACTTGACTGAATCTCTGAAACAAAAAAGGCCGAGCAATGCCCGGCCTTTTTCAGGAGTGATGAAACTCCTGTCTATTCTTCGTCCGGCATGGGGCGATCGACCAGCTCGACATACGCCATTGGCGCATTATCACCCGGGCGATTACCGCACTTCAGAATACGCAGATAGCCTCCAGGGCGATCCTGATAACGAGGCCCAAGCTCGGCAAAGAGCTTTCCAGTCATTTCCTTGTCGCGCAGACGCGCAAACGCGAGACGACGCTTGTGAACTGAATCCTCTTTGGCCATCGTGATCAATGGCTCCGCGACCCGGCGCAACTCCTTGGCCTTCGGCAATGTGGTCTTGATCAGCTCATGGCGGAACAGATTATTGGTCAAATTCTGCAACATAGCCTTACGATGGCTTGCGTTGCGATTAAACTGCCTACCGGATTTACGATGACGCATTTGATGATTACCTTAAACTCTAAACTAGTGATCAGGAAGCTTTCTTGTCGTTGTCCCCAAGCCCTGGCGGTGGCCAGTTCTCCAGCCTCATCCCCATCGAGAGACCGTGAGATGCAAGCACATCCTTGATTTCCGTGAGAGACTTTTTGCCAAGGTTTGGTGTTTTAAGCAGTTCAACTTCCGTGCGCTGAATCAAGTCACCGATGTAATAGATATTCTCTGCCTTGAGGCAATTTGCCGAACGAACCGTAAGCTCGAGATCATCGACCGGCCGCAGCAGAATCGGATCCATTTCGTTTTCGTGCTTCTCAGGTTGCGGCGCTTCCTGTTTCTCGAAATCGACGAAAATCGCCAGCTGCTGCTGCAATATCCCGGCCGAAAGACGAATCGCTTCCTCGGGGTCAACCGTACCGTTGGTCTCAAGATCGATAACCAACTTGTCGAGGTTGGTGCTCTGAGCGACCCGAGCATTCTCTACCGTATAAGCGACACGACGGATAGGCGAGAAGCTCGCGTCAAGGAGCATATGTCCAATTTCACGATTCTCATCGGGATCGACGCGCACATTGGCGGGCTGATACCCTCGCCCCTTCTCGACTCTGAGCGTCATCTCCAACGACGTTTTGCCGGTGATGTTGGCGATCAGGTGATCAGGGTTAACGATCTCGATATCGTGATCCGCCTGGATATCTGACGCGAGTACAGGCCCAGGTCCTTTCTTGTTGATCGTTACAGTCGCATCTTCCTTGGAGTGCATGATCAACGCGACACCTTTGAGATTGAGCAGAATCTCAACGACATCCTGCTGCACACCTTCGATGCTTGTGTATTCATGCAACACACCTGCGATCTGCGCCTCAGTGATCGCACAGCCAGGAATCGACGAAAGGAGGATGCGGCGAAGCGCATTGCCCAGCGTATGACCGAATCCCCGCTCAAGTGGTTCCAAGATGACCTTGGCCTTGTTGAGACCTTGTTCCTGAACGACGATCTTGCTGGGACGCAGCATCTCGTTAAGACTTCCTGACATGTGTCAAACCTCTTTAACTAGCTTACTTGGAGTACAGCTCGACAACGAGTGACTCGTTGATATCGGCCGCAAGGTCGCTTCGCTCAGGAACCGACTTGAACACCCCCGTCATTGCCTTCGAATCAACGTCAACCCATTCAGGGAAGCCGAATTGCTGCGCAATATTGACGGCCTCTTGGATGCGAAGCTGCTTCTTGGCCTTCTCGCGGATCTCGACAACATCTCCTTCCTTTACTTGGTAGGAGGGGATATTCACGACAGTGCCATTGACCATGATCGCCTTGTGACTGACGAGCTGACGGCACTCAGCGCGTGTAACACCAAAGCCCATGCGATAGACGACGTTATCCAGCCGGCATTCGAGCAGTTTCAGCAGGTTCTCACCTGTCGAGCCCTTTTGTGATGCTGCCTTTTTAAAGTAGTTACGAAACTGTTTTTCAAGCACGCCATAAATGCGGCGAAGCTTCTGCTTTTCGCGAAGCTGCATGCCGTAGTCGGAGAGCCGGCTGCGCCTGTCACCGTGCTGGCCGGGGATCTTGTCCAGCTTGCACTTGGTGTCTAACGAGCGTGCGCGACTCTTGAGAAACAGATCCGTGCCTTCGCGACGACTGAGTTTACACTTAGGTCCGATATATCTAGCCATTTCTTAAACCCGACGTTTTTTCGGAGGACGGCAGCCATTATGCGGAATCGGCGTGACGTCAGTGATGGATGTGATTTTATAGCCCAGGTTATTCAAAGCACGAACGGCCGAATCACGACCTGGACCGGGACCTTTGACACGAACTTCAAGATTTTTCAACCCATAGTCCCGAGCCGCTTCTCCAGCCCGCTCCGAAGCAACCTGTGCCGCAAAAGGCGTGCTTTTTCGTGATCCGCGAAACCCCGACCCACCGGACGTCGCCCACGAGAGCGCGTTACCTTGCCGGTCGGTGATCGTGATGATCGTATTGTTAAAAGAGGCGTTGACGTGCGCAATGCCGTCCGTTACGACTTTTTTAACCTTCTTCTTGCTTCGGTTCTGAGCCTTGGCCATATTGAATTTACCTGACTAACCTTTTATCTCTTGATGGGACGACGCGGTCCCTTCCGTGTACGCGCGTTTGTTCTCGTGCGCTGCCCCCTTAGCGGCAGACCACGACGATGCCGAATGCCTCTAAAGCAGCCGAGATCCATCAAACGCTTGATATTCATAGATACTTCTCTGCGGAGATCACCCTCGACTGAAAACTTCGCGACCTCTGCGCGAAGATTCTCAATCTCACCTTCACTGAGATCACGCATCTTATTGGACGGCTCAATGCCGGCCGCCTCGCAAATCTTCTTCGCACGTGTTCGCCCAATCCCGTAAATCGAGGTGAGCGCAATTGCTGCATGTTTGTTATCGGGTACGTTAATACCAGCTATACGAGCCATTTATCTTCTCCAACGACACCCCTCGAAAAAGGGTGCGCAATTCTAGGTACTTAGCGAACAGAATACAACCCCTATCGCGGACTCGAATCCGGAACCGTGGGTATAATGAAGCTGCCGCCTGTCACAGACCTGTGCGCCTGAATTATCCCTGGCGTTGTTTGTGGCGCGGATCTTTACAGATGACCCTCACCACGCCCTTGCGACGGACGATCTTGCAATCGCGACAGATCTTTTTCACTGATGCTCGAACTTTCATCATTTACACCTAACGAATCTTACTAAAACAGGTTATCTCAGTGCCCCGGAACGTCCGTAGCCTTTGAGGTTTGCCTTCTTCATCAGCCCTTCATACTGACTGGACATCAAGTGAGCCTGAACCTGAGAGATAAAGTCCATGACCACAACCACAATGATCAGAAGCGACGTCCCGCCAAAGTAGAAAGGGACGTTCCACGCCAAAATCATAAACTCCGGTAGCAAACACACCAGCGTGATGTAAATCGCCCCTACCGCTGTCAAGCGAGTCATCACGCTATCGATATACCTGGCTGTCTGCTCACCTGGCCGAATACCGGGAATGAATGCACCCGCTTTCTTGAGGTTCTCCGCCGTCTCACGCGCGTTAAACACAAGAGCCGTATAGAAGAAGCAGAAGAAAATAATCGCCAGCGCATAAAACAGCGTGTAGAGCGGCTGACCTGGAGACAACAACAAGGCCACATCTTGCATCCAGCTCAATCCCTGCGTACTACCGAACCATTGACCCAAAGTTGCTGGGAACAAAATGATGCTTGACGCAAATATCGGCGGAATCACACCCGCGATATTCAACTTGAGTGGCAAATGGCTCGACTGCGCAGCGTACACTTTATTGCCTTGCTGTCGTTTTGCGTAATTAACCGTAATCCGACGCTGACCCCGCTCGACGAACACAACGAAGTAAGTCACGCCAACCGTGAGCGTCAGCAGCAACAGAACCAGCCATGGCGCAAGCTCACCAGTGCTCGCCAATTCAAGCGTCCCACCGATCGCAGCCGGCAAGCCTGCAACAATTCCCGCAAAAATGATCAATGAGATCCCGTTTCCGAGGCCCCGCTCAGTAATCTGCTCGCCAAGCCACATCAGGAACATCGTTCCTGTCACCAACGATACCGCCGTGGTAAACACAAAGGCAGCACCCGGGTTAATCGCAAGCGACCCGTCCGAAAAGGTCTGTGACTGAAGACTGAGCGCCACACCTATCGACTGGAACGTTGCAAGGGCAACGGTAAAATAACGCGTGTACTGTGTAATCTTCCGCCGCCCAGCCTCGCCTTCCTTCTTGAGCTGTTCAAAGGTCGGTACGACGACCGTAAGCAACTGCATGATGATAGACGCCGATATGTACGGCATGATCCCGAGCGCGAAGATACTCAATCGCTTGAGCGCCCCGCCGGAGAACATATTGAACATATCGAGGATCGTGCCCGTCTGCTGACTGAAAAAGTCAGCCAAGGCACCGGGATTTATCCCCGGCACGGGGATAAACGTCCCGATTCGATAAACTACCAGCGCAAGAACCACAAAACCGAGCCTCTGACGAAGCTCGGCGACTTTACCTATATCACCGATTGAAGCACCGGGCTTGGCCCTGCTACGTTTTGCCACGTTATTCCTCGATGCTCCCTTGAGCAGCTTCTATCGCACTACGCGCACCTTTTGAAACGCCAATACCCTTTAACTTGACGGGCTTGGTGACCTCGCCGGAGAGAAATACCTTTACGCGCTTGGTGTTCAATGGCACGACGTTAGCTTCAATCAGTGCTGCGACATCAATCGTCTCGGCCTCGATTGCATTTAGCTCAGAGGTACGAACCTGGGCACTGGTAAACGACTTCCGCGCGGTGAAACCCACTTTCGGCAGTCGCCGTTGCAGCGGCATCTGGCCGCCCTCGAACCCAACTTTATGGAACCCGCCGGAGCGTGATTTCTGGCCCTTATGGCCCCGGCCAGCGGTCTTGCCCAGGCCCGAACCGATTCCCCGGCCGACGCGCTTGCGTACAGGTCGACTCCCCGCCGCAGGGTGTAACGCATTGAGTTTCATCAGGAGACCTCCTCCACTTCCAGCATATAGGAGATTTTGTTGATCATTCCCCTATTTTCCGGCGTATCCAGTACCCGTACAGGGTTGTGTATTTTGCGAATACCAAGACCTTGGGCGCATGCCTTGTGCTTTTTCAGGCGTCCATTCAGGCTCTTGCGCAAAGTCACTTTGAGCTGTTTGTTTTCCGACATGACTATTAACCCGTGATCTCTTCTACAGTCTTGCCCCGTTTTGCAGCAATATCTTCTGGCGAAGCCATTTGCTCCAAACCGTTCAGCGTCGCTTTCACAACATTGATTGGGTTGCGCGATCCAATGCACTTGGCAAGGACATTGCGAACACCAAGCACCTCGAACACCGCACGCATCGCCCCACCTGCAATGATGCCAGTACCTTCAGACGCCGGCTTCATGAACACCTTGGCGGCACCATGCGTCGCTGTAATATCATACTGCAGTGTGCCGTCTTTTAGCGCAACGGTCACCATATCGCGCCTTGCGCGCTCCATCGCCTTCTGGATCGCGACGGGGACTTCCTTAGCCTTTCCGTAGCCGATGCCAACCTTGCCTTCACCGTCTCCGACCACCGTCAGTGCGGTAAAACCGAATTGACGCCCGCCCTTGACGACCTTGGCTACGCGATTAACCGCCACCAGCTTTTCCTGGAGGCCGTCGGAATTCTGATCCTGGAACTGTGCCTTTGCCATATCTGTTTGCCTCTAAAACTTTAAGCCGGCTTCACGCGCAGCATCGGCGAGCGCTTTGACTCGACCATGGAACTTGAAGCCGGACCGATCGAAGGCAACCGACTCAATGCCTTTTTCCTGCGCCCTTTCAGCTATCAGTTTTCCTACCTGAGCAGCGGCGTCGGCGTTTCCTGTATATTTCACATCACCCTTTACAGCCTTTTCGACGGTAGACGCGGTAACAACTGTTGTACCCCCGTCCGGGCCGATAATCTGAGCGTACATGTGACGCGGCGTCCTGAATACGCAAAGCCGGTTAACGCCAAGTCCGCGAATCCTGGAGCGAGCGCGCTTTGCGCGGCGGAGCCTGCTGGCTTTTTTGTTGACCATAGCTAAACCTATTTCTTCTTCGCTTCTTTGCGAATGATTCGCTCATCCGCATACTTGACTCCCTTGCCCTTATAAGGCTCGGGCGGGCGGAACGCTCGAATGTTCGCTGCCACCTGACCAACTTGCTGCTTGTCGGCACCCTTGATAACAACTTCCGTCTGTGTCGGCGTCTCGATCTGGATCCCTTCTGGGACCTCAATCTATACCGGTTGTGAAAACCCCAAGGATAAGTTGAGGATATTACCCTGCGCCTTGGCACGATAACCAACGCCGACAAGCTCGAGCTTCTTCTCAAAGCCCACACTGACACCTTGAACCATGTTCGAGATAAGCGAGCGCATCGTCCCTGCCATCGAAAAGTCGTTCGACCCTTCGTCTTTCGGGCGGACGCTAACGACCCCATCTTCAAAAACGACCACTACGTCAGAATGGACGGTCATGGCCTGTTCGCCCTTGCTACCCTTGACGCTTACTTGCTGCCCTTCGACATTCACTTGAACGCCTGACGGAACTTTAACGGGATTTTTCGCAATACGTGACATCTTAATCCAACCCCTATCAAGTAACAGTGCAGATGACTTCGCCACCTTCACCAGCTGCTCTCGCCGCTCGATCACTCATCACCCCTTTTGAGGTGGAAATGATCGCGATACCAAGTCCCGCATCGACCGAGGGCAGCTCGTCCTTACCCCTGAATATCCGCAGACCAGGCCGACTTACGCGATGAATACCAGCGATGACCGGCCGACCTTGGTAGTACTTGAGTGTAACGGTCAGCGTCGGCTTTTTATCGCCACTCACTTCGAATCCGGCAACATAACCTTCACTTTCAAGCACCTTGACAATCGCCACCTTCTGCTTCGACGCAGGCATGGTAACGCTCGGCTTGTTTGCACGCTGACCATTACGAATCCTGGTCAACATGTCTGCAACGGGGTCAGACATACTCATTTCGACTTCCTCTAATTACCAGCTGGCCTTGACGAGACCAGGGATATCACCCTGCATGGCAAGCTGCCGCAGCTTATTGCGGCCCAGCGCGAATTTCCGATAATAACCATGTGGCCGCCCTGTCAGACTGCACCGATTGCGCCCTCTGACCTTCGCAGAGTCTCGTGGCATTTTTTGGAGCTTTTCGACAGCCGCCATTTTTTCTTCGAATTCTGTTTCGGGATTTTTGATAATCGCCCGAAGTTCGGCGCGCTTAGCTGCATATTTCGCGGCCGCCTTGGCACGACGACGCTCACGCTGAATCATGGAAACCTTTGCCATACTTTATAAACCCGTACTAATTCCTGAATGGAAACGAAAACGCCTCTAACAGCGCCTTCGCCTGCTCGTCGGTTTTTGCCGAGATCGTGAGCGTCACGTCCAACCCTCGGATCTTGTCAATCTTGTCGTAATCAATCTCTGGGAAGATGATCTGCTCTTTAACGCCCATGCTGTAGTTGCCGCGACCATCAAAGCTTTTTGGGCTCATACCGCGGAAGTCACGTATCCGAGGGATCGCGATCGCGATCAAACGGTCGAGGAACTCGTACATACGGTCGCTGCGCAGCGTTACCTTGCAACCAATCGGCCAACCCTCACGAACCTTGAAGCCAGCCTCGGATTTCCTGGCGAGCGTCACAACCGGTTTCTGGCCCGAGATTTTCTCCATGTCGGATACCGCGTGCTGGATGACCTTTTTGTCGACCGTCGCTTCACCGACACCCATATTGAGCGTGATCTTCTCGAGACGGGGGACTTCCATGACGTTCTCAAGCCCCAAATCTTCTTTGAGTTTCGAAACAATCGTTTCGTTATACAACTTTCTTAGTCTAGCCATCACTGATACCCGTTATTCGACGATTTCGTCGTTCGACTTGAAATAACGAACCTTCCGTCCATCGTCGAGGAACTTGAATCCTACTCTGTCGCCTTTTCCCGTCGCCGGATTGAATAACATCACATTGGATACATCGATCGGCATTTCCTTATCGACGATTCCACCAGGAACACCCGAATTTGGGTTCCCCTTCTGATGCTTCTTGACGACATTGATATTTTCAACGACCACTTTGTCGTCTTTCATCACTCGGGTAATCGTTCCACGCCGCCCTTTGTCCTTACCAGCAATCACGATTACTTCGTCACCTGTCTTTAAACGTCTCATTTGCTTACCTGATTAAAGAACTTCTGGAGCGAGGGAGATGATCTTCATGAACTTTTCTGTTCTCAACTCCCGCGTGACCGGACCAAATATACGTGTACCGATCGGCGCCAGGTTTGCATTTAGCAGCACAGCCGCGTTGTTATCAAAGCGAATCAACGAACCGTCAGGGCGTCGAACACCCTTTGCCGTGCGCACCACGACCGCGTTGAACACGTCGCCCTTCTTCACTTTGCCACGCGGGATCGCATCCTTAACGCTAACCTTTATGATGTCGCCGATCCCGGCGTAGCGCCGGTGAGAGCCACCCAGCACCTTTATGCACTGAACCTTGCGGGCACCACTATTGTCGGCCACGTCCAGAACGGTTTGCATCTGAATCATTTTCTATTACCAGCTTTGACTGTTCAGGGGCGCTATTTGCGCACTTCCACCAACGCCCAACTCTTGGTTTTCGAGTAGGGCCGCGACTCTTTGATCACGACGGTATCGCCCTCTTTGGCGGTATTTTCCTCATCGTGAACATGAACCTTGGTGGAACGCTTGATGAACTTCCCATAGAGCGGATGCCTGACCTTTCGCTCGATCAGCACGGTTACCGTCTTGTCCATCTTGTCACTGACGACGCGTCCAGTCAGGGTTCTCTCAATCTTTTGCTTTACGTCACTCATACGTTAAATCTCTGACTTATCTTTTCTCGTTGAGAACCGTCTTGATGCGCGCGATGTTCTTGCGCACTTTCGAGAACTGGTCTGGACGCGATAGTTGGCCAACACCTTTCTGCATACGAAGATTGAACTGCTCTTTGTAAAGCCCGTTCAATTCTGCTTCGAGTTCTGCAACACTTTTTTCACGCAGTTCTACAGCCTTCATCACATCACCTGCCGCTTGACAAATGTCGTTTTCACCGGAAGCTTAGCGGCTGCGAGCTCGAACGCTCTACGCGCCGTCTCCTCATCCACGCCTTCCATTTCATACAAAACTCGGCCTGGCTGAATCTTACTGACCCAGTATTCAACATTACCCTTACCTTTACCCATCCTGACTTCGAGTGGCTTTTTGGTAACGGGCACATCGGGAAAGATCCTGATCCAGATCTTACCGACGCGGCGAACGTGCCGCGTCATGGCTCGTCTTGCGGCCTCGATCTGGCGGGCAGTGATCTTGCCCCGCTCAAGTGATTTTAGTCCGTACTCGCCGAAGCTGACACGGTTGCCACTCTGCGCGAGACCACGATTGCGACCCTTATGCTGTTTACGGTATTTCGTTCTTTTGGGCTGAAGCATCTCGAAACTCCTTAGTTAGCGCCTTTGCGCTTCTTCCGGGTGTCTTCGCGAGCCGTTTTCTGCTCTAGATCGAAAACCTCACCCTTATAGATCCAGACCTTAATCCCGAGAACGCCGTATGTCGTATTTGCCTCGGTGACTCCATAGTCAATATCAGCGCGAAGCGTATGCAGCGGCACCCGACCCTCGCGATACCACTCTGAGCGGGCAATCTCGGCACCATTCAGCCTGCCGCCAACCTTGACCTTTACTCCGAGCGCGCCGAGGCGCATGGCGTTGCCGACAGCACGCTTCATTGCTCGCCGGAACATAATCCGACGCTCGAGTTGCTGAGCAATACTCTCAGCAACGAGCTGCGCGTCTATCTCAGGCTTACGCACCTCTTCGATATTAATCTTGATAGCACCGACCGGCATCCCCATCATCTTGCTAAGCTTGACACGCAGCTTTTCGATGTCTTCGCCTTTCTTGCCGATAACGATTCCAGGCCGTGCGGTATGAATCGTGATCAAAGCAGAGTTAGCAGACCGCTCTATATGCACCTTGCTAACCGACGCCTGGGACAACCGCTTCTTGAGATAATCCCGAACCTCAACGTCCTTTACCAGGAAACGTGAGTAATCTTTTCCATCCGCGTACCAGCGCGAATTCCAGTCCGCCGCAATACCGAGGCGAAAACCAATTGGATGTACTTTCTGACCCATGAGTAGAACCCTTTACTGGTCGCTTACGCGCACGGTTATATGACTGGTCCGCTTGAGGATGCGGTTCGCCCGACCCTTTGCACGCGGGCGAATTCGCTTGAATACGGGCCCCTGATCAACATGGATGGTTGATACACGAAGCTCGTCGATATCAGCGCCTTCATTGTGCTCGGCGTTTGCGATCGCAGACTCAAGCACCTTTTTGACAATCCTCGCTCCTTTCTTAGGGCTGAACATCAGCACCTCGAGCGCACGCTCGACCGGCAACCCCCGGACTTGATCGCAGACCAGTCGCGCCTTCTGCGGCGAGATACGGACACCACGTAATTTTGCAGAAACTTCCATCGTTAACGCCTAGATTTTTTATCAGCAATGTGGCCTTTATAAGTTCGGGTAAGTGAAAACTCACCCAACTTGTGACCCACCATGTTCTCATTAATCAACACCGGAACATGCACACGCCCGTTATGAATAGCGATCGTCAGACCAACCATTTCCGGCGTCACCATTGATCGACGCGACCACGTTTTGATCGGGCGCTTATTGCCGCTCTCGACCGCTTCCATCACCTTTTTTGTCAGATGATGATCTACAAATGGACCTTTTTTTAGGGAACGAGGCACTTTGTCACCTTAAATTCTTACTTGCGGTTACGACGGCGCACAACCAGCTTATCTGTGCGCTTATTCTTGCGAGTCTTGTATCCCTTGGTTGGAACACCCCACGGACTCACCGGGTGCCTTCCACCAGATGTACGCCCTTCACCACCACCATGCGGGTGATCCACCGGGTTCATCGCAACACCCCTGACGGTGGGCCGGACACCACGCCAACGCGAAGCACCGGCCTTGCCAAGTTTGCGCAGAGAATGCTCACCGTTTGAGACCTCACCAATGGTGGCACGCCCATCCGCCAGCACCTTCCTCATCTCTCCCGATCGCAACCTAAGGGTTGCGTATGCACCATCCTTGGCCACCAGTTGCGCACTCGCGCCCGCTGACCGCGCCAATTGCGCACCCTTCCCGGGCTTGAGCTCGACACAATGAATGACAGTACCAAGCGGAATATTTCTCAGCGGCAAGGAGTTTCCAATCTTGATCGGCGCGTTGACACCGGAAACCACTACATCGCCGGCACCAATTTTGTCAGGTGCGATCATGTAACGACGCTCGCCGTCGGCGTATAACACCAATGCAATATGCGCGGTGCGGTTGGGATCATATTCGATCCTCTCGATCGTACCGGTGACACCATCTTTATTGCGCTTGAAATCAATAACGCGATAACGCTGTTTATGCCCACCACCCACATGACGTGTGGTGATGCGACCTTTGTTATTGCGACCACCGCTCTTGGTCTTTTTCTCAACCAAAGGCGCGTAGGGGTCTCCTTTATGCAGCTCGGCTCCCCGAATCGTTACCTGGAAACGCCTGCCTGGCGATGTAGGCCTTGCTTTTACCGTTGCCATATCAATCCCCTACTTACTCAGCACCGAGCATTTCGATTTCCTGACCTTCCGCCAGACGCACATACGCCTTGCGCCAGTCGGAGCGTTTTCCAAGCCGAGCACCAAAGCGCTTGGTCTTACCTTTGACATTGAGGACACGCACTTGCACGACCTTAACGTCGAACATCTTTTCTACAGCCTTTTTAACTTCGCCTTTGGTTGCGTCAGTCGCCACCCTGAAGAGGTACTGATTCGCCGACTCTGTAGCTAACGCCGCCTTCTCTGAAACATGAGGCGCCCTCAAAATATCCATCAACCTCAACTCATTCACGACAGCACCTCTTCAAGCTTTTTCAATGCGCCTTCGGTTATTACCGTATTCTCGTTACGAACGAGCGAATACGGATTGATACCGGACACTTCGACCACATCGACGAACGGGAGATTTCTGGACGCAAGCGCCAGATTCTCCGACACCTCCTCGACAACAATCAGCGCGTCACTCAGACCCATCTCGCCCAGTTTCTGCACCATCCCTTTTGTCTTTGCACTATCGAGATCAAATGCTGAAACAACCTTCAACCGATCGAGACGAATCAGCTCGGACAATATCGACCGCATCGCCGCCCGATACATCTTTTTATTGAGCTTTTGCCGATAGCTGCGCGGCTGCGCTGCAAAAGTAACGCCACCAGACCGCCATATTGGGCTCCGCGAAGTTCCCGCACGCGCACGCCCCGTCCCTTTCTGGCGCCAGGGCTTGGCACCACCCCCGCGCACTGCGGAGCGATTTTTCTGCGCCTTAGTTCCAGATCGCGCCGCCGCCATGTAAGCCACGACCGCCTGATGCACAAGCGCCATATTGAATTCGGTCGCGAACGCCGCATCAGATACCGACACGGAACCTCCGCCCTGAACTTGAAGATCCATAGTCTCTTACCTTATGCCTTGACCGCGGGACGAATAATTACGTCGCCACCCTTGGAACCTGGAACCGCGCCCTTGACCAACAAAAGATTCCGCTCATCATCAACACGCACGATTTGCAGATTCTGCACAGTACGCCTGACATTACCCATATGGCCCGTCATTTTCTTACCCTTGAAAACACGTCCGGGCGTTTGACACTGCCCGATCGAGCCAGGCGTACGGTGGTTGATAGAGTTACCGTGCGTCGCATCCTTTCCGGCAAAGTTATTACGCTTTATCGAACCAGCATAACCTTTACCAATACTCGTTCCAGTCACGTCAACGACCTGACCATCCTCGAATATAGACGCCTTAACCTCACTACCCGGCACAAACTCATGCGCATCGTCGAGACGGAATTCCCAGCAACCACGCCCAGGCTCAACCTGCGCTTTGGCAAAGTGCCCGGCTTCAGGCTTGGTAACGCGCGATGCCTTTTTATTCCCGACCGTCACCTGAATCGCGGAATACCCATCGACATCGACCGTTTTGACCTGCGCAACCCGATTCGGCAACACCTCGATAACAGTAACCGGGACAGACACACCATCTTCGGTAAAAACGCGTGTCATACCCAATTTTTTGCCTACAACTCCGACTGACATCTCATCAACC
This sequence comes from uncultured Thiotrichales bacterium, assembly GCA_964596975.1. Classification (GTDB taxonomy): domain Bacteria; phylum Pseudomonadota; class Gammaproteobacteria; order UWMA-0217; family UWMA-0217; genus JALSHZ01. The sequence goes on from CAZQXF010000007.1 coordinate 20,454, forward strand.
TCTTAATATGGTGAAAAGCCTTGCGAACCCACCATATCGACATTTATTAACTTAACGGCCCAGGGCAAAAAGCTACCTGGGCCGTGAAAGGGCGCGCATTATAACAGAAAATTTCGCTTAGTTAAGCTTTATTTGCACATCGACGCCAGCCGCCAAATCCAGCTTCATCAAAGCGTCTACCGTCTTGTCCGTGGGCTCGATAATATCGAGCAGACGCTTGTGCGTCCGCAGCTCATACTGATCCCGGGCATCCTTGTTGACGTGCGGAGAGATCAGTACGGTGAACCGCTCTTTGCGCGTTGGCAAGGGGATCGGCCCGCGCACGAGCGCACCTGTCCGCTTCGCGGTTTCGACGATTTCCTTGGCGGAACGATCAATCAATCGATGGTCGAATGCCTTGAGACGGATGCGAATATTCTGCTTAGCCATTTGCTTTACTCAATAATCTTGGATACAACACCCGCACCTACGGTACGGCCACCTTCGCGAATCGCGAAGCGCAAACCATCTTCCATCGCAATCGGCGCGATCAGGCTGACGGTGATCTTGACGTTGTCTCCCGGCATGACCATTTCTGTACCTTCTTCCAGGTCGACAGAGCCAGTGACGTCGGTGGTACGGAAGTAGAATTGTGGACGATAGCCGTTGAAGAACGGGGTGTGGCGACCACCTTCTTCTTTGCTCAGCACGTACACTTCCGCTTCGAACTTGGTGTGCGGGGTGATGGAGCCAGGCTTGCACAGTACTTGACCACGCTCGACTTCTTCACGCTTGGTGCCGCGCAGCAGAACGCCTACGTTGTCCCCTGCCTGACCTTCATCGAGCAGCTTGCGGAACATTTCGACGCCGGTGCAGGTGGTGGTGATGGTGTCCTTGATGCCGACGATTTCGACTTCTTCACCGACCTTGATGATGCCGCGCTCAATACGACCGGTCACGACGGTACCACGACCAGAGATGGAGAAAACGTCTTCCACTGGCATCAGGAAGTCGCCTTCGATGGCGCGTTCCGGCTCGGGGATGTAGTCGTCCATGGCTGCGACGAGCTTGATGATGGACTGGGTGCCGATTTCGCTGGTGTCACCTTCGAGCGCTTTCAGTGCGGAGCCAGTGATAATGGGGGTGTCGTCGCCCGGGAAGTCGTAGGTCGACAGCAGGTCGCGCACTTCCATTTCCACCAGTTCGAGCAGCTCTTCGTCGTCTACCATGTCCGCTTTGTTCATGTACACGACGATGTAGGGGACGCCTACCTGACGCGACAGCAGGATGTGCTCCCGCGTTTGCGGCATGGGGCCGTCCGCTGCCGAGACCACGAGGATGGCGCCGTCCATTTGGGCTGCACCGGTGATCATGTTCTTGACGTAGTCGGCGTGTCCCGGGCAGTCGACGTGGGCGTAGTGACGCGTGTCCGACTCATATTCCACGTGGGAGGTAGAGATGGTGATGCCACGCGCTTTTTCTTCCGGCGCGTTGTCGATCTCGTCGAACGCCTTGACTTCACCGCCTTGCTGCTCCGCCATAACTTTCGTCAGCGCCGCTGTCAGTGTCGTCTTGCCGTGGTCTACGTGACCAATCGTGCCAACGTTTACGTGTGGTTTCGTACGTTCAAATTTTTC
>CAZQXF010000008.1:0-10151 GCA_964596975.1 uncultured Thiotrichales bacterium
GCTCAGGCAGGTTGTCCGCCATCCACAAAAGACCAAGATTATGCAGCAGCGCTGCGGTATGTACTGAACCATCACCCTGCTCGTGGAACATGCGAGAGTGGCGCGCCAGTAGACTCGCCGCATCGGCAACCAAAAGCGCTGAGGACCAAAAGACATCACTGCGAAACGCCGGGCATTTGGCAGGATCGAACGGTGCCGCAATCGCTATTGAAATGCTGACACTCTTGACCATCGACAACCCCAGCTTGGCACAAGCTGTTTCCAGACTGCTAATCTCCGCCACTGGCGCAGCCCAGGCCGAGTTCGCCAGAAAAATCAAGCGCGCAGCAATGCTCGGAAACTTGGCAATAATCTGCGCCAATTCACGAAAATCAAGATCATCGTCACTCAATGCCGACAGTAATTCAGGCACCGCCGCAGGGAGCACCGTCAACTGGCTGGAAGCATCGATCAAGTCACAGGGATGCGGTGCTACCGCTGTAGCAAGTATTGTATTTGTCATTGTTTATTCCTTTAGTCCGTCGCGCAGGCTGCGTCGCGTAAAAAATCCTGATGGGCCAGCGCCGGGATATCGGCAGCCGGCACTGGCTTACTGAAAAAGTATCCCTGAACAGTGTCGCAATTGAGACCACGCAAATAGATCATCTCCTGCTGGTGCTCGACCCCTTCGACGATCACCTCCATGCCAAGCGCCTGCGCCATGCCGACGATGGTGGCAATAATCACTGCATGCTCATTCTTGTCGAGCATGTCATGCACAAACTCCTTGTCGATCTTGAGGCAATCGAGCGGCAATTTTTTCAGCGAGCTCAAGGAGGAATACCCGGTACCAAAATCATCGATGGCAACTCTTACACCCAGCGCCTTGATACGACGAAAAACCTTGATGCTCTCTCCCCCCGTCTGCATCACGCCTTCCGTGACTTCCAGTTCTATCCGAGAGGCTGGCAGCGCGTACCGTGTAAGAGCCGCCTTGACGGTATTGACAAGATCCAGCGAGCGGAAATGTGATCCGGAAATATTCACCGACACACGAAACTCGGGCAAACCAGCGTCGATCCACTCCCTCGCCTGGCGGCAAGCCGTTTCGATGACCCAGTCTCCCAGCTCATTGATAATGCCAATCCGCTCTGCCACCTCGATGAACTCATCCGGCGGTATCATGCCCCGTTCAGGGTGATGCCAACGAATCAGCGCTTCGACACCTCTCATTTCACCGCTATGCAGCGAAATCTGTGGCTGATAGAACAGCTCAAACTGCCCCTTCTCAACCGCCTCCCGCAAATCATGTTCCAGCGACAGCCGGCGCTCGGCAGCAACCGTCAAGTCATGCGTAAAGAACGCAATGCTATCCTTACCACCGTGTTTGGCCGCATACATCGCAGTGTCCGCCGCCTGAAGAATGGCTTCCTGAGTACCACCATCACGTGGAAACACGGCAATACCAATACTCCCCCGAAGGCGCAGGGTGTAGTCGCAAACCTCCAGTGGCTTGCCGATCTCATGCAAACAGCGTTGAGCGACACTGGCGGCCTGTTGCTGGTCGTGAATATTCTCCAGAATCATGCAGAACTCATCACCACCGAAGCGCGCTACCAGATCTTCGGCACGCACCGATGAGGAGAGTCGCTGGCCTACGGCCTGGAGCACGACATCCCCAGCGTCATGACCGAAGCCATCGTTGATGTCCTTGAAACCATCGAGATCAAGAAACAACACGCTGAACAACGTCCGACCTCTGCGCGCACGTGCAATTGCTTCCTGAAGGCGACGCTGAAACTGCGAACGGTTCGCCAGCCCCGTCAACTCGTCCTCGAAAGCAAGCTTCTGGATATGACGCTGAGATTTTTTCAGCTCGGTCGTATCACGCAAGGTAATCAGGCAGCTGGTCGGTTCACCGTTTTCCATGGACAGCACGAGCACCGACAGTTGAGCACAATATTTCTCACCCGATCCCCGCTCGCCCTCGAACTCGCAATCCCACCGCTGCCCACGCCCCCCCGTCTTGTCGGCGCTGCACCCGGGCATCAGCGAAAAAATCGAAGCGCCGGTAATCTCCTCGGGCGGCAACCCAATGATGCGGGAGAACGATTTATTGAAGGAAAATACCTGCCAATCACGATCGGTAACGCAGATCCCGTCACTGATCTGGTCGAGCAAGGCACGTGAACGAATGACATAGTTCCCGAGCATCCAGAACAGCAAACCGCCGAAGACGGTTCCCAGGATGATCAGAAAAAACAGTATCCCGGCAGAAAGATGCTGACCGACAATCGGCGCATTCGGTAGCAATCCTGAGATCCAATCTGCTTGCGTCAGCGCAGTGAACCCCAGCAACAACTCCGCGATGATCAACAATAAAAAACCAGCCTTCAGACGTGACCACAACGGCCACGCATCCTCATCCACCGGAAATCCGGAGATAAGCTTATCCTGTCCTTGCACGTTGACTCCTGCCTTTTATTCTTGTTGTTTTCTGACGCACTCAGCCCCTCTGCCAACACACACCACCCCTGTGGCCACATCGGCTTCCGAGGTCCTACTGAGTCGTCACGTTTTATTGTTTTCGAGGAGGCTATCGGCCAGCGCTGGGCTGACATGAGCGGAAATCAACATGCCTCTTCCGCTTTGTGATCAACTGCCGACAAGTCTCATAGCCGCAAAAGGAAATGAATCACTGGCATATTGAACAAATCGTCGTGCCCACCCTCCAAGCAGGTATCGAAGTGATACCTGCCTGGCCAATGATGCTTCCTACAAGACGATTGACACGATGCATGCTGGTGATGCTGCTGACGGCAGTGGCTGCCAGCACATCAGCATCAATACTGGGCCTGTGGTGGGCGTTGGCACAGGGCTTGATGAGCGCTTCGATCGCTGATGCCATGATTCTCATGGTCCGGCAATGGGCCGACCCCGCCTTGCCCGGTTCCCCCCTGGGGCTGTGGCGGCTACGCAAAGTCATCACGGGATAGTGATTTGTACCGCGTCTGTGCGGTACTATCGCCGCTTCCCTCAACCACAAGCCCACTCACACACATGAAACGAGTCACAGTGATCGGCGCCGGCTTTGGCGGCCTGACAGCAGCACGCAAGCTCCGACTCAGCGACAAGTCGCTGGACATCACGCTGGTGGCCCCCAGGCCCGAGTTCATCTATCTGCCCAGCCTGATCTGGATCCCTTCCGGGCGACGCAGCCCCGAAGATGTCACCATCGACCTGCACCATTTCTTCGACAAGTACGACATTCGTTACCATCAGGGCTCGGCAACAGGTCTTGAAGACTTTGGCCGCACGCTGGTGACCGATCGGGGAAAAGTGGAAAACGATGCCCTGCTGATTGCATCAGGCGGTCGCTTTCTCAAGAAACTGCCTGGTATCGAGCACGCCATTACCCCTTGCGAGGGTGTTCCCGCCGCAGTCGAGATTCGTGACCGCCTCAAGTCAATGAAAGGGGGAACCATCGCGATCGGATTTGCCGGGAATCCGAAAGAACCGTCGGCCATGCGCGGTGGCCCGATGTTCGAATTTCTGTTCGGCATCGACACACAACTGCGCCAGGAAAAACGGCGTGGGCATTTCAAGCTGGTTTTCTTTACCCCCGCTGCAAAACCAGGCGCACGCCTTGGGCCTCAGGCGGTCGATGGTCTGTTGCGGGAGATGGAAAAACGCGATATCGAGACCCATCTGGGTCACAAGATGAAAGGCTTCACGAAAAACAGCGTCATTACCGAAGCTGGCGAATTCGAAGCCAACCTGATTCTGTTCATGCCGGGAATGACGGGTAACACCTGGTTCGATAATACCGACCTGCCCCGCTCACCCGGCGGCATGCTCAAAGCCGACCAATACTGTCGTGTCGAGGGCTGGGACAAGATCTACGTCTCTGGCGATTCTGGCAGCTTCCCTGGCCCCGAGTGGAAACCAAAGCAGGCACATATGGCGGACCTGCAATCCACCGCCGCCGTTGCCAATATATTGCGCGAGCTGAATGGCCAGCCACCTGAGCAAACCTTCCGCAACGAGTTGATCTGCATTGTCGATACCAATCGCAGCGGCATGCTGGTCTCACGCACGGAGAAAACCAATCTCGTACTACCATCTTTTTTCGCATTTCACTGGATGAAGCGCGCCTTCGAATGGTGGTATCTGCGCGAGTTCAAATAATTCAGTCCCATTGCTCCTGGAGACGCTACCCGCGTCTCCGGGCGCGTTCCCGGCAGTAACACTCCCGCTCTGGCCGCAAGCTGTCCCGCTCCCCCCTACCGGCCATCGCCACTTCCCAACCGTCTGGTTGGAATGATTTCACGTCGACACTGATCCACTCCCGCTACTACAGCCCAGGGAGAACCATTTCATTCAAATCTCCCGCTGATCCATAGTTGAATGCTGCGCAACGAGCACGGTCGCCATGATGCTGTGCCCCCGCTGAAGTCATAACAAGAACAACAATAAAATGCGCAGACAGCAAGGACTCACCCTGATCGAACTCCTGACAACGATGTCCATCGTTGCCATTCTCGCCGTGGTTGCTATTCCCAGCTTCAAGACGATGACTGGCCAGAACCGCATGGTCCAAAGCCTGAACGATCTGGTCGCCGATCTCCAATATGCACGCAGCGAAGCGATCAAGCGTGGGCGCGATGTAATCGTCTGCCCGGCAAACAGACAGTTCAACAACTGCAGAAACAGTAGTGACTGGAGCAATGGCTGGATTGTCCGCGATCCCGGCGACAGCAGCGTCACGCCCGCGATTTCGGCCAAGGTTCTCCGCATTCATGAAGCATTGCAGGATGGCGACTCGATGATGGAAACAGACCGGCGCAGCGGAGATGCTGCCGGGCGCATTGCCTTCAACCGCAACGGTTTTTCCAGCAATGCACGCACCATTCAGATCTGCCCGCCGGATAATAGCGCCAGCGCGGCACGCGCAGTCGTCATTTCCAGCACTGGCCATATCCGCACCGGCTACGACAGTAACGACAACGGCATTGTCGAAACCGGTAGCGGCGACGATATCGCCTGCGAGTCATAGTCATGCAGCAACCACCACTCACCACCATGCAACGGGGATTCACGCTCATCGAGGTGCTGATCGCGCTTGTTATCAGCGCCATCGGCCTGCTCGGCATTGCCGGGATGCAGATGTTCTCCATCAACAACACCAGCGCCTCGAACGTGCGCGCAGTGGCCGCCATCGAAGCAGCCAACCTGGTTTCCCGCATGAAGGGGAATCCAGACTACTGGCAAAGCGTCAGCGACAATTTTGCCATCCGTGTGGTCACTGATGGTGGTGATGTTCAGATCGAGGATATCGACGCTGCCACCGACAATGCAGGCGAAACCCTGAACGCACAAAACGCTGACTGTACTGTCGATGGCGCTTGCGACACCGCAGCCAAGGTCGCCGCTTACAATCTCATGCGCTGGAAAGCAAGGCTGGACACCCGCCTGCCCAATGCGGAAGTGAGCATCACGCGAATCAAGCCCAACGAGAGTCCGCGCTTCCCGATCTTGAGCATCGATATCAGCTGGCAGGAAAAGGTATCGGCACAGAATCTGCGGATGAAAGGCAGCTACTACAGCAGCAAGAACAGCAACGATACGCTGGCCAACAACATCCGCACCCTCAGCTATCGCATGGCGGTGCAGCCATGAAAACACAGCAACGCCTACACACGACGCAGGCGGGTTTTGGCCTCGTCGAGCTGATGATCTCGATGCTGATCGGCCTGTTCCTGCTGGGCGGCATGATGACGGTCTTCATCACCAACAAACAGGCTTATCGCTACCAGCAATCACAGGGCAGCCAGCACGATCACGAGCGCCTGGCCACGGTGTTGTTTGGCCATGTGTTACGTCAGGCAGGTCATACACCAATGAACCTGGATGCACTGGCCGGCAAAGCGGTGGCGCTGCCAGCCGATGCAACCTTCACCACTCCCGGCCAGGCTATAACCGGCAGTAGCGCAACGCATAGCGTCAGCTACAAGATCAAGACCGGCACTGTCACCGAAACCTTCGACAACGATTCCGTCACGATTCGCTACATCGGCGACAGCGGACTGGTCAGCTGCCTCGGACAGGATGTGGCGCTGAATGAAACGCGGACCGAAACCTTTGCACTGAGCAACAACGTGCTGCGCTGTAGCAGCAACGATGGTAGCAGTACCGACACGGTCGATCTGATCGGCGATATTCATGCACCACAGGAGCAACAGCTCAAGGTGCTTGGTCTGCGCATTCTCTATGGGATCGACAGTGACAACAACGGCTCCATCGATCTCTACAAGCGGGCCGCCGACGTGGCCGACTGGACCACCATCAGCGCCATTGACATGGAGATCACCTTCCAGTCTGGCCTGCGACGACCCCAAACGACGCATTTCACCACCAACCTGCCCAACGTGAATGGTTTCATCTGACATGAACAGGCCCAACAACACTTCCTGCCACCGCGGCCAGCGACAATCCGACATCGTTCTGATGGCAACGCTGGTCATGCTTGTCGTCATGAGCCTGCTGGTCACGAGCATGCTGGGTAAGGTAACGCTACAGGAAAAAATATCCGGCAATCTGCGGGCCAAGATCCACACATTCGAAGTTGCCAACTCCGCGGTCAAACGGCAATGGACCTGGGACGGCCTGATCAACGATCTGACCGGGTCGGAGACACCGCTGGCGGCAAGAACACGAGAATTCGACACCGACTACGCCGATCTCGATGGTGACGACAACAAGGACATCAATATGCCGGTGGAAGTTTCCATCTGCTATGCCGGTGAGGTGCAAGGCGCCGGCCTTGGCCTCGACGCCAATATTTCGGCAAACAACCAGACCGCGGTGTATCACCAGTTCAAGGTTGCCGGCAAGGCCACCCTGCCAAGCTACAGCGCCAAATCCAACGTGGAAGTCGGCGGCTACCTGATTCTACCCAAGGCGGATATCGCCCCCAACTGTGCATTCTGACCATGAAAAACTTCTTCAGAACATTCAAGCTACAACCGTTGCAACGCAACTTTTACTTGTTGGCCGGTCTGCTCTGCATCAGTCTGCCGGCAGCACATGCCGATGACATTGAAGCCCTGGTTTCCGCGCCCAAGGAGGCAAATATCCTCTTCGTGCTCGATGTGTCGGGCAGCATGGGATGGTATGGCCGGCTCGATCAGATGAAACAGGCCATCGACACTCTGATCGACAGCCAGACCAACAACCCCAATATCGGCTTCACCTATTTCGGTGGCCCCAACGGCAGTGGCATCAAGTGGCCAGTGGCGGCAATCGACAGCGATGCGCACGATCTCGACCCCAAGATCCCCCAGGGCACGACAAATGGCCAGGTCATCAAATACATGGCCAATGCGCTGACTGCCGGGGGCTGGACACCCACTACGGATGCCTTACTGGAAGCGGCTCTCTATTTCCGCGGCGAGCGTCCGTTTGCAGGCAGTCAGGATGTCTTCGGCACCTGGGACACCTCCGCAAACCCACCGCAATACACCAGAGGAACAACCAATAGCAACCCACAACGAAAGGACGGAAGGCGCGCAGCCAATCCAATCACACTTGATGACGGCAAGCCTAAAAAATACAAATCGCCTATTCAGGAGTGTCAGGCGAACGCCATCGTGCTGCTGTCGGACGGCGCACCAACAAAAAACACCGCCAATGGTCAAGTGAGGACGCTGATTTCCCAAGCCACCGGCCAAAACAGCTACAGCTGTGAGTCGACGTCTGGCCTGCCCAGCAACGGTAGATGCGCACCTGACCTGGCACGCTTTCTGTTCGAGAACGATCAGGTTCAGGGCGTTCCCAACTCCAATGTACGTACCTATACCATCGGCTTTCACCTCGACCAGGACAGTAAAGCCACGCGTTTCCTGCGCAAGGTGGCCGACTACGGCGGCGGCGAGGCCTATTCGGCCAATAACGCCAACAGTCTCGTGACTGCAATCGATGAAATTCTAGCCGACGTCGCCCGCCAGAGCAGAACCTTTACCGGCATCAGCACCAGTGTGCAACGCAATACCCTGAAAACGTCCAACAAATCGTTTTTGCCCATGTTTCAGCCCAGCCAGCACGCGGCATGGGAAGGGAATATCAAGGGCTACTTTCTGAACAATGGGGTGCTGGTCGATCTGACTGGCGAAGCGGCAATCGACACGGCTGATTCAGGCACCGGGTTCAAGACCACGGCAAGAAGCTTCTGGACGACGGCCCCCGATGGCGGAGACTTGCTGTTGGGCGGTCTGCGCGGTCGGCTTGATCCCGACAATCGAAAAATTTACGTCATCACCGATCCCGATCCAGATAAGAACAGTGATGTCGATCTGGCGGATGGCAGCCACAATCTGAACACGTCCAACAGCGCGTTCTCACGATCTAACCGAAGTGACGCGGTAAAACTGCTGGGACTGCCGACTGGCGCCAGTTACCGCGATGTCAAAATGACGATCAACTGGCTGCGCAGTGCGCGCATGGCGGATCCTCTCCACGCACCGCCGGTAATGATCGACTATGGCGGCAATATCGGTGAGATTCTCTTTGTCGCGACCAATCAGGGCTATCTCCACGCCTTCGACGTGAACGCTCCGGACAAACTGAATGACACCACCGGCGGCAAAGAGCTGTTCGCCTTCATGCCTTATGAGCACCTGTCCAAGCAGGCCCGTGCCCGCAGCAATCCGGTATCGGACAATCATGTCTACGGCAATGATGGCGAGCTGAGATTCTGGGTTCGTGATCTTGATGCTAACGGCCGAATCAATGGCAACGACAAAGTCTATCTGTTCTTTGGTATGCGCCGCGGGGGCTCAGCCTACTATGGCATGGATGTCACCGACCCCAGCTCACCCAAGGTGATGTGGCGCCTCAAGGCTGGCGACAGCGATTTCAGCAAACTGGGGCAAAGCTGGTCGGCGCCCGCCATCGTCAACGTCAAAGACAGCGCCAACGGCACCCGGACAGTGCTGATCTTCGGCGGCGGCTATGACACCGCGCATGACCTGCGGGATCAAAGCCGTAACACCGACGGCGACAGCAGTGGCATGGGCATCTACATCGTCGACCCCATTACCGGCGCGCGCCTGAACTCGATCGGCAGCGGTGGTGCCTTCAAGGTATCGGAGGCGGAGATGAAATACGCCATTCCATCTGAAATTCGTGTCGTGGACACCGATGCCAATGGCTTTGCCGATCGCATGTATTTCGCTGATATGGGCGGTAACTTGTGGCGCGTGGATATCGACGAGGACGGCGATATCGATGATGCTTCGACGCTGCAACCCTATCGACTTGCCACGTTAGGGGCGTCAGGCGCCAGCGGTAACCGGCGTTTCTACTACCCACCGGCGGTTGCGTGGATTCATCACAATCAGCAAAAGAAACTGGCCATTGCCATTGGCTCCGGCTACCGGGCTCATCCGCTGAACAGCACGATCAGCGACAGAATGTACGTGATCTTCGACGAAAATGCCGTCACCGGCGCCCCCGACAGTACACCTGATGTGTTGTCCGAATCCGATTTCCTCGATGTCACCGACAATTTGATCCAGGAGGGTGACACGATCGAAGCCAGAACAACGGCACTCGACGCGCTCAATGCCGCCAGCGGCTGGTATATCCGTCTCGGCAGCGGCGAGAAATCACTCTCCAGCCCGGTGATTTTCGAGAACAAGCTGCTGTTCACCACCTTCTCCCAGGGCGAATCGGTGCTATGCGGACTCAATGGCACCCAAAACCGCTATTACCTGATCAACCTCGTGGACGGCACACCGGTTGAGACGCTGCGCAATCCGGAAAGGAACAACCACAACCGCTCGACGATTCTCCAGGATCAGATTCACGCTATCGCGCCCAAACCACAGGTGATCTATTACGACAGGAAGATCGACCCAGAAGACGAAGACAAAGGTAACCAGGGATGCGCCAGCTTCATGAGCGGTCTGAGCAGCACAGGAGAAAGCTGTGCCGACCCGAACAAGATCTATTGGCGAGAAACCGATTGACAGCAACCACAGGGAATCTGCAATGAACAATTACAATAAAAACAACAAAGGCTTTACCCTCGTCGAAATGATGATCGCGATCGGCATCATCGCGATATTGGCATCGATTGCCTATCCCTCTTACGTCGGCAACGTCAAGAAATC
>CAZQXF010000008.1:10251-12158 GCA_964596975.1 uncultured Thiotrichales bacterium
CAAGCCTCTGATCTTTGGTGGTTCCGATTGGATTCAAATGGTCGCAAGTTCAAGCGTGAAGGTGACAGTGGCCCTTGGAAAGCTGGTACCTGGGATATCTGATTACCCTGACTGCAATTGCTTGGCCCAGGACTCCATTGCCGAATTGGCCATTGGCATTGGGGCTTCCATGAAGCTGATGACAAAATCGTTTTCGCGTTCGACGACGCCAATCGAGCGCGGGCGAACGGCCATCACTTCCGGGCCGGGTATCGCCAGGCCGAAGCAGAAAACGATATCTTGTGCGTCGAGGATTTCATCATCGATATAGCCATCAGCCAAGCCGTTGGTATGTGCATAGTGATCGAATACTGCGATGAAACGCGCAACCGGATGTGATTCGATCTGTCGCCTGAAGTGCTCGATGATCTCGGCAACAGATTTCTTCGAGGTTTCGGCCTTGTCCACTTCCAATGAGTAGACCGGGTACTTTTCCAGCAGCAGTGTTTGCTTCATGCGTCGGCGTTCCGGCAATCAAGAATAACCTTACAGTGTAATCAGCAACGGATCACCCCACATTGAAGAAGCGCAATCAAGGCTTAGGATTCGAGTAATCTTTCCAGGTTGGGAACATCGCAGATGAAGCGATTGCTGGTGGTTTCAACAATCAAGCCCTTGCGCTTGAAATCAGCAATCGTCCGGCTGGCAGTCTCGGTGGTAATGCCCAGCATGGCTCCCATATCCTCGCGACCGAACAGCACGCATTCGCTGCTGTCTTCGTCCCGTACCAGCCGCAGCAGCAGGCGGGCAACCCGCTGTTTTGCCGAGCCTGTGGACAGCTCAGTCACCCACGCATCGGCATCTGTCAGCGCCTTTTGCCAACGCAGCATCAAGTCGTGATGCAAGCGAGGGTTTTCTATCGACAGCTCATTGACTGCCTTGGCAGGGTAGCGGCACAACTCGGTGGCCTGGAGCGCAATGGCGTCGTGCTGATAGCGGTCTTCCAGCAGTATTTCCAACCCGACAACATCGGTGCTACGCAGCAGCCGGACAATACGCTGCGCGCCGTCTGGCAGATATTGCACCAGCTTGATCAAGCCGCTACGAATTGTGAACATGCTGCTGCCAGCGTCACCCGCCGCGTACAGCAGTTCTCCAGGTTGCAGCACAAACTGCTCTACGGGTCGATGCAAACGGGCGAAGTCCTCTTCTTTCAGTCCAGCAAACAGAACGCTGTTCCGCAATGAGCATTCACGGCAGTCGGCAATACCCTCCCATGCATCTGTCTCTCCGATTTTCAGAATCTTCTGATCCACTCGTACCAAACCCGGATGCCACTATCAGTATCCTAGGTTACGTGAGTTTCCAGATGCGCTCAAACCCTGAATGACGAAGGTTTTTACGTTCCCCCTGCCCGTTACCGGTACCCCGGAGGCCTCACGGGGATATCGGCTTCCGTTCAATGCGCACGGGGGACAGCTGCCGGCAATGGTTCACCTGCAATCACCGCTGCCACCGCAACCAATGGGTCGGTTTCAGCTGTGCGGATGACACGGATGTTTCGCATTGCCATCTTGTTGACAAAGCCATCACCACAGCCTGCCGTTATCAGTATGTCCGCAACATCGATCGGGTGTGGGCCACCTGACCAGGCATGCATCGACATCTCCTTGGGCAAGTCCAACCGTTCGACCTCCCGTGGATTCCCTTCGGCATCCGCTTCGTAGATGATAAAGCGCCGCGTTTTTCCGGCATGGCCGGTGATGGTGCGAAAATTCTGACTTGTGACAGCTATCTTCATATCTTCAACCTCATGGGGACTTTACTCAGGGACACAGATCTTCTTCGCTGAAGCGGCCTGAAAGGTTTTCAGCACGAGAAAACCGACCACCAACGTCACCAACATCAGGAAAAACAGCGCCAGGTAG
>CAZQXF010000008.1:12258-21712 GCA_964596975.1 uncultured Thiotrichales bacterium
AACAGCGCCAGGTAGTAGAGCATACGCCCCATCTCATCGACACCCCCGCTCAACTTGACCCAGGAGAGGAACCCCACCGCTGGTGGCGCAATCAGGATAAACAAGGTCGGCTCCAGCTTCGCCGGTAGCGGATCATGAAACAGCACCCGGTTGAACACCAGCGTCAGCAACACGATCCAGAACAGCATGCCAATACTGAAGAAGAACCAGGAGATCTCATGGTAGCCCAAATCCACCCCGACAATGGGCACCAGTACATTGCCAACGGCGGGGATGAACCACGCCGGGTTGATATGCACGACCTTGTAGTGTGGATGATTGACCCATGAGTTGAGGATGTAGAGCATCAACACAAAGTGCAGTGCAGCGCCCAAACGCCAGCCAATCGCGGCCAGCTGCGGCGCATGATGCTGACCCGCAATGGACAGCAACAACAGGCCAATGGAAATTGCGGGGAAAAATGACAGCTTGACCGGATGCGCCAGCTCAGCGCGAACCGCATCTGGGTAGCGCAGCAACTTGGCGGTATAGATACCCATCAGGGTCACGAACACCACCAGCGCTACCACAAACAGGAGATGCCCAATCACCCCGGTAATACCTGTGATCACCGCCGTCTTCTCCCAGGCAATGGCTAACCCCGCCAGCCCCATGACCATCGCAAAAAAGGAAACGGGAAACTCGCGTAGCCGCAGATTTTCAGATGCTATTTCGCTCATCAGTCATTGCTCCAGTGAAGCCTGTGGTACAGGGACTCAGCGTAGGGACTCGCACGGCACCCGGACAATGCGAAATCGCAACGTGGCATCGCAGCCTGACGTATAATTGAAGCAAGACAACGAGGGAGCCAAGATTGACCATCTACCTGATTCTCGCCAGCAGCTGGCTGGTATTTTTCGCCATACATTCGGTGACCGCTTCCAACGGCTTCAAGGCACGCGTGACAACATGCTGCCCACCCCTGGCGCGCCGTTACCGGCTGTATTACAACCTCTTCGCCAGTATCACGATCCTGATCCCGCTGGCCATCGTGCTACTGCAGCCAGGCCCAATGCTTTGGCAATGGACCGGCGTCCAGCAGTGGATCATGGATTTGCTGGCGGTCATCGCCATCGTCGGCTTCCTCATGAGCAGCAGGTACTACGACATGGCTGCCTTCCTCGGAATTCGCGGCGGTTTCGGCAGCTTGGGATGTGCGGATGAACCTTTTTCCCTTTCGCCCTTCCACCGCTTTGTCCGCCATCCCTGGTACTTTTTCGGCCTGATTCTGATCTGGACACGCGACATGCCCCTGAGCTGGTTTATCACCTGCGTACTCGCCACACTCTACTTTGCCATTGGCAGTCGCTGGGAAGAAAACAAATTGATCACCGAATATGGAGAAGTCTACCAACGCTACCGAAAGCAGGTTCCAGGACTGATACCCCTGCCATGGAAATACCTCCGCAAACATGACGTAGAAACGCTAACTAGGCAAGGGCGATGAATTCACGGCCAATCCAGTTTCTCAACAACTATGACTTCGACGGCTACAGCGAGATCATCGATGTAAGATCACCCGCCGAATTTGCAGAAGACCATGTTCCCGGCGCCATCAACTGCTATGTACTCGATAATGAACAACGCGCCGAGGTTGGCACACTGTACAAACAGGTAAGCCCTTTCGAGGCAAAAAAGCTGGGCGCGGCGTTGATCTCGAAGAATATCGGCCACTGGCTGGAAACGCATTTTCGTGACAAGCCCAAAGACTATCGTCCATTGGTCTACTGCTGGCGCGGCGGCCAGCGGTCTGGCGCACTCGCCACCATCCTCACACGTATTGGATGGGAAACAACGCTGATCGACGGGGGATACAAGCAATACCGCCAGTGGGTAAGAGAAAGTATCGAAAATATCGCGCCACAATTGCAAATTGTCATCCTGGCCGGATTGACTGGCACAGCAAAGACCGATCTGCTGAAAAAGCTAGAAGCACTTGGAGAACAAGTACTCGATCTCGAAGGCATGGCAAACCACCGCGGCTCGCTACTCGGCGCCGATCCCGATACGCCACAGCCGGCACAGAAATATTTCGAATCACTGCTCTGTGAAAAGCTCCGCATGTTCGACACAGACAAAATCGTCTGGATCGAAGCCGAGAGCATAAAGATCGGCAACATTCACTGCCCATCACCACTGTGGCAAAGAATGAAAACCGCAGCCGCCATCGAAGTCACCGCACCAATAAATGAACGGGTGAAATACCTGTTGGAACAATACAAGCATTTCACCAGCAACCCAGACAGTCTGATAAAAAAACTCAACTATCTAAAAGATCGACTCGGCAATGAGACCTTGACCCACTGGCAAACACTGATCGACAAAGGTGACTGGACGACCTTCGTGAAACTGCTCCTCGAAACCCACTACGACCCGACCTATCGACGCTCAATGAAAATGAACGAACGAAAAATCGTCAGCAGCATCGCGATGGAGTCACTCGAAGAAATTTTCCTGGACAAAACAACAGATCAGTTACAAGAACATGCACGACGCAATATGCAAAACGCATAGGAGGGCACATCTACCGTGCCGCGGCAATCATAGACACACTTGAGTCAGCACGCAGCTTCCGGGACTACCAAATAACGCTTCATACAGTAAAAAGATAAAAGGGGCATGGCACCGTGGAATCAATGCCATGCCCCTTTTCTGAGACACAATCAGGGATAGCTAACATTCCGGGCAACGTAAACCCCGCCACCGCTCGAACAACGATTAAGCCACCCTTTCAGTCAACGCCTGATCAACCACGCTGCTGACCTGTCACAACATGCGGTAGCCGCCTGGAGACAAAACCTCCAGCCGCAAGAAGCATCGCAAACAGCGCTGGCAACCCCATGGAACCACCACCACTACTGCTCGCGGATACACCACTGTCAGTCTCTACGACATCGAGCACTTCCTTGGTTTCAGTATCTTGTGCGACATTGCTCGGCGTACCGGAACCCGAAGCTGTTCCATCCCCACCATCTGCAGCCTTCGCTACCACAATATCCCCCACAGACCCAACGATGAGATCTGCATCACCTGCGTTCTTTGCAAATTCACCGGATTCCAGCGCTACATCAGGGTTCTCAACGCCAGTATCGAGAGGAAAAGTCCGAGGATCAACAAGATTGCTTACGTTCGGATTTACGTCAGCACCAAACAGCGAAATACCATAATACGTCTGCTCCGCTGTGAGCCCAAGATCGGCTGCGGAAACAAATGCAACGCCCATAGGCTCAACATCCACCTTCCTTTCGATTAAGTAGCCGTGAGGCGCCGCATTCTTATTGGACAAAAAGGCATACCGCTTCGTCGAGATATATCCGCCATTCTTAACCAATCCGTAACGAATCGCAGATGAATCGGCATACTCACTTGGCTGAACCATTATCAATGGACCGTAGGCCTTGGGATTACCATCTTTGTCCAGCTCCGTGATCGCAGCAATCTGTACGTGATTGTTACCGTGCTTCTCCAGTACCGCGAAACCCGTCTTGTCCATCGCATCTGCTTTTGCGACCAGGCCATTGTTGAAAACAAGATCAACGCGCTCAATATTCTTGACCGATGCTTGGCGCTCAGCATTCGCGAACAAATCCAATGACCCAATATTAATCACATCACTGCTGATAACTGCACCATAATCACAGTCACCCGTTGTTTCATTACCTGGATATGAGGCTTGAAAACTGTAGTCATCACCCTCTCCCATCGTCTCGACAAAAACAGCACAAGGCTTGCCAGTGGCCTCGGAATTTGCCACGCGACGGATAACAACGGCATCAGGTTTCACCTTGTCATACGGCAGCAGTTCCCCTCCTACATTTATGGACTTGAGGATGACTTCCTGACCAACCCCCCATTGATAATTTTTCCCATCAAAAGCATATAGGGTGGTCATCGGGGTAGCGGCACGAAGTTCCGTAACGATCTCCGTCACCTCCCCCTTGGCAAGTACGGCAGACGAGAGCGATGCAATCAGTGGCAGCAAGACCAAGCCAGCATTCCGTTTCAACAAAGTCATAACAGCAGGTTCCATTCCAGATTCGAGGCGGGTTATTTTAAGACAGACTGACGACAGCGGTCTGAGAACAGCACCTCACTATCCGAGATGGGCAATGGACCTTGGGACGAAAGATGGGTTCTGCTGCGCCGTGTCTGCGGGCGATATCACAGCCGGGCAAGAGTGCGTACTCAACAGCTCAGGACGACCTGTTGAGTACCGAGCAAGTCGATCAGAAGCGGATACCGACCTTTGCGCTGTAGGTTGAGTAGCCACCAGTCTTGTCCGCTTCGAGGACGAGGTTGACGCCCAGGTTGATGTTCAGACCGACGTAGACGCGGTTCAGCTCGGGTTTTTCTGTCTTCAGCGTGGTGGCATCGACGGCTTCCACATCGCTGTAGATGCGCCCGACGCCTGCATAGGGTGTCAGCATGGCGAAGCCTTTGGAGATGGTGAGTTCGACGCTCTTGTTGCTGAGGTCGATTTCATCGACGCCTTCCATTTTGCTATAGCCGAGGCGCAGGGCGACCGCTGGTGTTGCGATACCACCAGGGACAAAAGCATACTTCAGCTCACCGCCCCATATCTTGATGTCGGAGTTTGGCACGCCAGTGTAGAACGCACCCACATCGACATTCAGCGGCAGCCCCTTCTGCACATGCAAACGTGGAACCGGCAGGGTACTCAGATCCCAGCCACCTTGTGACGCCAAATCGAAGATTTCATCGTTGATCTCGGTGCCACTCAGGCTCAGGCCAATATCGAAGCCGATCGCGCCCAGTGATTCCGCTGGCGCCAGTGCCTTGTAGCTGGTAGCGGCCGAGAGGTTTTCCGCCAGCGTGGAGAATTGGGACTGTGTCAGCAGACTGAGGCTGTTGAAGTTATTGCCCGCACTGGCCAGCACGGGAAGCGCTGACATTGCGATGACTGCGCCCAAGCGCTTGATTGTTGCAGTAGGTTTTTCCTGTTTCATGGTTTCGATCCCTGATAGACAATGGCCGCAAGCGTAGTGCTTTTCGCGACACACGTCACTTCTGTTTGTCTGATATTGTGGACTCATTAACGGTGAACTCGATCCGGCGGTTTCTGGCTCTGCCGGCCTCGGTCGCATTATCGGCAATCGGTGATGCCGAACCATGCCCAATGGCATTGAACTGATCGGGCGGTACGCCACGCGCCACCAGCGCCTGGACAACCGCCTCTGCACGCTGCTGACTCAGTGCCCGGTTGGCTTCGGGATCGCCGCGATTGTCCGTGTAACCGTGTACGGTGAAAGCCGTTTCCGGGCAGCTGCTGGCAACTTCAGCCAGCTCATCGAGAAAGCGTTTGCTATCCGGACTGATCACCGCGCGACCTGCCTCGAAACGCAGTGGGCTGGCCACCGCCAGCGCCTGCACCCGATCGAGACAGCTAAGTACCGGCAGAGAGCGCAGCTCGGTCTCGTACCCTGCGCGCGCCAGTGATGCCAGTAGCTTTCTTGCCCGCACACTCGCACGCGGCGCAATTCCCTTGCCCCGCAACAACACCGTACGCCAGGCAATCTCAACATCGCCATCGCCGACAACCTGCAACGCTTTGAGCGCGGTTTTTACTGTTGGCTCCCAGTCGACTGGCGCGCCCTCGGCGAGGCGGAGACGGTCTTGCGCCAGCACCAACCCTTGGGATGCCAACCAGTCATGCAGTGCCTGGCGCTGCTGTTCGCCCGGCACATAGCCTTGTAACAGCAAGCGACCGCCTTCGAGCTGCGCTGCAAAACGATACGGGCTCACCGGCGGCGCAACAGCGATGTCATTGACAATTTCTTCCCGCATAAAATGGCGCGCGGCGAGTCTCATGACCCGATCACGCTGGGCTGCAACCCTGACATTGCCAGCTAGGTGCAGACGGTCGTCAGCGACAGTGGCATCGATACCATCGAGGCCGTCCGCCGCCAATTGCTGCGTGAGCTGCGCGACTTTCTGCTCCAGCTGGTGTTCCTGCCACCAGCGAGGGGCATAGACAAACGCCACGACCAGCATCACGACAATGGCAAACAGCCGAAACAAACGGAACAGCATGGCTACTTCAGCACCACATCGACTTCAAGCGTTCTCACAAAGGCACCTCTGCCTCGCAACAGCATCACACGAACACGATCGCCCGGCTTGCGGTTCCAGAGTTGCAGACGAACATCGGCCAGCTTGTTGATTGGCGCGCCATTGATTTCGATGAGCCGATCGCCCACATGGATGCCAGCCTCAGCCGCATGACTGCCTTCGGCAATCGAAGCAACCTCCATGCCCCGATCAGCCTGCTTCAGCACGACACCGATCAGACCGGCTGGCGGCAACTCCCGCGCCTGCGCAAGGATCACGTAGTCCGCAGGATCCGCCGACAGATCGAGACCACTATCGAGCTGCAACACCGTCGCCATCGGCACGGCCAGCCGACGCTGCAAGCGTTGCGGAATACCCGTGCCCTCGACCACATGCCCCGCACCGGCCAGCACGACCATTGTGCGCTCGGGATGCTCACCCAAATAGCGTGCGGCGGCTTCGGCCATACCTTCGTCCCAAACCAGCTGCACTTCGATGAAACGCTCGATATCACGGTCTTTAGCGCCAGGGTGGTGGCCAAACACCGCTGCGATCCGCTCTCGATATCCTTTGATATCCCGGTCGATCGTCTCTGGAAGTTGGCTTCGCAGCTCAGGTGGCAAGCCCGCGATCCCTTTTTCACCAACCGCGCGGGTCACCTCCGACGGCACGTTCAGCGCCCGCAGCGGAATGCCATGCTTGCGCGCAAATGCAAAGATCGGCCGATAAAGGCGAAAATCGAACTTCCAGCGGTCGAAATACTCCGTGCGCCGCAGCATCTCGGTTTCATCGATGCGTCCGGCAACGTAGTCGTCGAGTGCCTGCTGAAACGGCTGGTGGATCATCTCCAGACCAATCGCCAGCGGAATGCCACGCGCATGCAAGCGCTGAATAATGGTCAGCTGCGACAGATGGTGATGGTAACGCTCGTGCGACTCACCAACGAAGATCACTCGCTGGCTGGCGAGATCGTCGATGATGTCATCTACCGTCGGCGCCCGCGCATAGTCGATCACCTTCCACTGTCCAGGCCCCGTCTCATCAGCCACCGCTGACTTCACCATCGTCGCGGGCATCGCTGCCAGCGGCATGGTCTTGCAGGCTGTTAAACTGACCAGCGCCAGCAGCCCAATCGACAGGGCCGACCATCGCATTACGGGAAACAAAGGCATGTACAAGTTTCTATATGGCATAGTGATTTTTCTATTGTGGCTACCGGCTTACGCCCACAGCGACGACCTTGTCGAGCATCGGCTGCAAGTCGTCATCTCACCCGACAAGGGCATGATTGCCGTTACGGACAGGATACTGCTACCCAAGCAACTGGCTGGCGAAACGGTTACTTTCAGACTTCATCCGGCACTGACCATCAGAAAAACCGGTGGCGGACAACTTACCACAGAAAGCCCCGGCCTCCATACCATCACACTCCCACCCAAGCAGCGTGACCTCACGCTCGAATACCAGGGCCAGATTCGCCACGCACTGACCGATATCTCGGATGCGGCCGGCAAGGCCCAGCACAGCACCCGCGGCTGGATTGGCACCGAGGGCGTGTTTCTCAGTGGCGCTTCGGCATGGTATCCACAAATCGACAATCACCGTCTGCGCATCGATCTGCGAGTCGAACTGCCAAACGGCTGGTACGCGATCAGCCAGGGGGAAGCATCAAGCAAACAGCCGAACCACTGGCGCGAAACACAACCACAGGAAGAAATCTACCTGATTGCAGGGAAATATCAGCGCTACGCATCCAGCGACGGCCCGACCACGGCACTGGTCTATCTGCGTCAGCCAGACGAGGCGCTGGCAAAGCGCTACCTCGCCGCCACGCAGCACTATATCGCCCTGTATAACGAACTGCTTGGAAACTATCCCTACCGCAAGTTCGCCCTGGTCGAAAACTTCTGGGAAAGCGGTTACGGCATGCCCTCGTTCACCCTGCTCGGCCCCACCGTCATTCGCTTGCCATTCATCATCCACACATCCTATCCACACGAAATCCTGCACAACTGGTTCGGCAACGGTGTCTATGTGGACTGGTCGCGGGGAAACTGGAGTGAAGGGCTGACCACCTACCTCGCCGACCATCTGCTGCGAGAGCAGCAAGGCACGGCGGCCGCCTATCGACGTGACACATTGAAAACCTGGGCCGACCATGTTCGCGCCGGCAACGATTTCCCGCTGACTGCGTTTCGCGGTCGTCATGGCGATGCATCACAGGCCGTCGGCTATGGCAAGGCGATGATGTTCTTCCACATGATTCGCAAACGCCTTGGCGACAAACCCTTCTTCGCCGGCCTGAAACAGTTCTACAGCGATCAACGCTTCAAACCTGCCAGCTACGACGACCTGCGCGATCACTGGGAACAGGCCGCCAACACCGACCTGCATAGCTTCTTCAAGCAATGGCTGACCCGCACGGGCGCACCAAAATTGGCGCTGAACAACCTCGAAGTCAAATCCGACAACGGCCAGTTTCTGCTGACCGCAACCCTGCAACAGATCCAGCAGGAAGCCCCCTTCCCGCTGCTGGTGCCACTGCGCATCTCTTTTGTTGACGGGCACGAACCCCAAACCCAGCTGATCGACATGACCAGCCGCAGCCAGCCGATCCACCTGGCTTTCAAGACCCGACCAGCGCGTATCGACGTCGACCCCGAATATGACTGCTTCCGTCACCTCTACCCGGAAGAAAACCCACTCACACTGTCGGCGGTTTTCGGCAACGATGATGTCACCATCGTTCTCCCGGCTGACGCAGACAAAGCGCTGTTACAAGGTTACCGGACACTGGCCGAACAGTGGCAGGCAAAACGCGCAGGAAAATGGACAATCACCACCGACCGCCAACTGGCAACCCTGCCGAAGCACGGCGCTGTCATCCTGCTTGGCTGGAAAAATCACTTCAGAAAGCCGCTGTTCACGCAGCATCACGAACGTATATCCAACGAAGACGACCACCTGAGGCTTGGCACAGAACCAGTCAATCGTGCCAACGACAGCATCGCCCTGATGCTACCCGGCAAAGAACAGCAACCCATCCTGATCATCGCCACCGACACAGCCGCTGCCCTACCAGGCCTGACGAGAAAACTGCCCCACTACGGCAAATACAGCCTGCTGATATTCACCGGGGAGTCACCCGACATCCGCCACAAACGACAATGGGAAAGCACGGCTTCGCCGCTGTCGAGAACCATCTTTTAGCGTACCTTCGTCGCACTGGCAGGGACGACTCCCGCCTATCGTGGCATACATCCCTGTAACCTGGATCCCCGTCCGGCGGGGATGACGGAGTACCGTCTTGGCCCACACTTCCCATACCTATATCATCCTGATATAT
>CAZQXF010000009.1:0-21707 GCA_964596975.1 uncultured Thiotrichales bacterium
ATTTTTTGCGGCCGGCCAAACGGCCGGTCGCATCATATCTGGTAGGTGTCATGACGGTTTTTCCACGTCGCCACCACCATCTTGAACAAATGTGAAAATCTCGCTTCCGGGATTTGCCACTTTCTTCCCCGCGCCCGCATTTTGTGGCGATCCAACCTAAAGTTATCCTTCAGGTCTTCCCTCTAATCCCCTGATTAGTCTTGCTATTCTTCTGCGTGTTTTTGTGAATTCCGTCACCATCGAGTGCTTGATAACTCATTGTTTCTCAAGGGGAAGTCAAGCCCGGCTGCCTTGACGTGGAAAATGGTGGCAACTATAGTGGAGATCTGTGGCGAGAAGTGTCAAATTGTGGAAGATTTGGGGTTTCGCGTCATTGGGGTAGCCCGGACTTCTCGCCGGGTGGCGAGATCGTTGCGCAGGGCTTTGGATTCAAAGAACAAGCGAGGGCTCGTCAATCCGGTGAGAAGTTCGGGGTAGTTCCGGGTAGCCAGTACAACGAGCAGCTTCATGTATCGCGGCGCAAATCATCTGAATCTCGACGAAAAGGGTCGCATCACCATGCCTACCCGCTATCGCAGCGAGATTCTTGCGTCTTGTGGCGGGCGTCTTGTCATCACCGTCGATACGGCTCACTGCCTGATGATCTATCCGTTTCCGCAGTGGGAGCGGATCGAGGAGGCGCTGATGTCACGGCCGAACATGGATCGGCAGGTGCGCCGTCTCCAGCGCATGCTGGTGGGAAATGCGCATGAAGCTGAAATGACGGCTCAGGGGCGCATTCTGGTGGCGCCATCGTTGCGCGAATTCGCCGGCTTGAAGAAGCAGGTGACACTGGTGGGGCAAGGTAACAAGTTTGAGCTGTGGGATGCCGAGCGCTGGAAGGCGCAGACAGAGCTGTGGCTTGCAGAAGAAGCTGAACTGGAAGGTACCAGCGAAGCGCTGTCGTCGTTGCAGCTTTGATGGCGGCGCAGCGTTTGGAGCATGTGCCGGTGCTGTTGCACGAAGCGTTGCAGGCGCTTGATGTCAAGCCAGAGGGTGTCTATCTCGATGGCACCTTCGGGCGTGGCGGGCATGCCGCCGCGGTGCTGGAGCGATTGGGGTCGGGCGGTCGATTGTATGGTCTGGACAAGGACCCCGCAGCGGTGCGGGTTGCTAAGGAGCTGGCGGCGAAGGATAGCCGGTTCATTTTCCGCAAAGGGAGTTTTGCGCAGATGGATGAGTTGGTCGGAATGCTGGCGGATTTCAAAGGACTCGATGGCGTATTGCTGGATCTCGGTGTCTCGTCGCCACAGCTGGATACGCCCGAGCGAGGCTTCAGTTTTTCGAGTGATGGGCCGCTGGACATGCGCATGGATACGACGACCGGAGAGTCGGTTGCGCAATGGCTGGAAACAGCGTCAGAAGCCGAGATTGCAGATGTGCTCTGGCGTTATGGGGAGGAGCGGTTTTCGCGCCGTATTGCCCGCCGGATCGTGGCGGCACGGCAGCAGAAACCGGTGGATACGACAGCAGAACTGGCGGAATTGATCCGCGCTGCCATTCCAAACAGGGAGATGAAAAAAGACCCGGCAACGCGCAGTTTTCAAGCGTTGCGGATTTTCATCAATCGCGAGCTGGAGGATCTTCAGCTGGGGTTGGAGAAATCGGTAGAAATGCTGCGTCCTGGGGGGCGTCTGGTTGTGATCAGCTTTCATTCTCTCGAAGATCGAATCGTCAAGCGCTTCATGCGCAAGATGTCCCGCCCCGAGCGCCTGCCGCGTCGCTTGCCGGTCGTGGATGCCGACATCACCATGCCCATGAAAACAATCGGCAAGGCCATCAAGCCAGGCGCCGAAGAGATTGCGCGTAATCCACGCTCGCGCAGTGCGGTCATGCGTGTCGCGGAGAAGCTGACATGAGCTGGCGTGTCGCTGCGGTCTGGTTGCTTGCATTTGCGGTCGTGATCACCGCCTTTGGCGTGGTCGTGAGCCGGCAAAAAGCGCGTCAGGCATATAAGGAGCTGGTTCGTCTGGAGCAGGTTCGTGACGAGCTTGAAGTGGAGTGGGGGCGGCTGCAGTTGGAGCTGGGGACGCGAGCCACGCTGGCCAATGTCGAAAAAAAGGCGCGCAAGGAGCTGGGCATGACCATGCCTGCC
This sequence comes from uncultured Thiotrichales bacterium, assembly GCA_964596975.1. Classification (GTDB taxonomy): domain Bacteria; phylum Pseudomonadota; class Gammaproteobacteria; order UWMA-0217; family UWMA-0217; genus JALSHZ01. The sequence goes on from CAZQXF010000009.1 coordinate 2,135, forward strand.
ATTGGTGATGCGGTGATGGTGTTGCCATGAAAAAGAAGCAGCAACAGAAGAATCAGATCGACAATCCGATCTATCCCTGGCGCCGTTATGCTGTGTTGACCTTGTTCATCGCTGGCATGGGGTTGCTGGCTGCACGGGCGGTTGAGTTGCAGGTCTTTCAGCATGACTTTCTCAGCAAGAAAGGCTTGAGCAGCCAGACGCGTGTGGTCGAGATTCCGGCGCATCGTGGCGACATTCTCGACCGCTCGGGCGAGCCTTTGGCGATTTCCACGCCGGTTGATTCCATCTGGGCCGATCCGCGCAAGGTCGATTTGAACGGGCGGGCCATGAAAGGGTTGGCGAGCCTGCTGAAAATGCGTGAAACCGATATCGTGAAAAAAGTGGAAGTTGCACGAAAGAAGGGAAAGGGGTTTATCTATCTCAAGCGGCAGCTGACACCAGAGGTGGCCAAGGCGGTGCTGGCGCTTGGTGTTCGTGGTGTCGGTGCGCAGCGGGAGTATCGCCGTTTCTACCCGATGGGTGAGGTTTTCGGTCACGTCGTCGGCTTTACCGGTATCGATGACGAGGGCCTCGAAGGTATTGAGTTGGCCTATGATGACTGGTTGCGCGGTGAACCGGGTGCCAGGCGGGTTGTGCGCGAAGGCCGCGGTGGTGTGATCGACGATGTTGAGCTGATTGCGCCAGCCCGGCCCGGCAAGTCGTTGACCCTGAGCATCGATAGTCGCATCCAGTATTTGGCCTACCGTGAACTCAAGGCTGCGATCAAGCGTCACAATGCTGAGTCAGGCTCCGTCGTTGTGCTCGATCCGCGTACGGGTGAGGTGTTGGCGATGGTCAATCAGCCCGCGTTCAACCCCAATGACCGTCATCAACGCAAGGGCGAGCGAACCCGCAACCGTGCGGTCACCGATGTGTTCGAGCCGGGCTCCACGGCCAAGCCTTTTACGATTGCGGCCGCATTGGAGGTCGGGGGCTGGGATGCGAATTCCATTGTCGACACAGATCCTGGCCACTACCGTGTGGGTGGTTACACCATCAAGGATTCGAAGAACTACGGCAAGATCGATCTGGGCGGGATCATTAGCCGGTCGAGCAATGTTGGTGCCAGCAAGGTCGCTTTGCAGCTTGACGCGGTGGATCTGTATAGCGTGTTCGAGCGTGTCGGGTTTGGTGTCAGTACGGGCAGTGGTCTGCCGGGTGAGGTAGGCGGTGTTTTGCGGAACTGGGCCAACTGGTATCCAGCGGATCAGGCAACCCTCTCTTTTGGTTATGGATTTTCGACGACGACATTGCAGTTGGCTCAGGCGTATGCCGTGCTTGCCGCCGACGGCGTGCGCCATCCGGTGACCTTGGTCAAGGGGCAAGCTGCGGCTGAGCCGGAGCAGGTGCTGTCAGCGGCGACGGCGCGCAAGGTCAGGGCAATGATGGAGCGTGTGGTGCAGCCCAGCGGCACAGGTTATCGCGCCGCCATAGAAGGTTATCGTGTTGCCGGCAAGACGGGGACCGCGAAAAAGCTCGTCAAGGGTGTCTACTCCGAAGACGCTTACACGGCGGTTTTTGCTGGCATGGCGCCGGCTGCCGATCCGCGCCTGGTTACGGTTGTCGTCATCCATCACCCACGCAAGGGCGGCTTCTATGGTGGCGAAGTGGCGGCGCCGGTGTTTTCCAAGATCATGACGCGGGCGCTACGATTTCTGAATGTCGTTCCTGATGACATGCTACAGCAGCCGAAGGGGGCGCCGGTATGATGTCGGGTCGACGTCTTTCATCGCTGCCACGGCTGACGGATCTGTTCAGTGGTATTGCGGTGCCGCAGACAGGGAATCCCGAAATCGCTGGTATTGCGATGGATAGTCGATCGGTACGTCCTGGCTATCTGTTTCTGGCCTGCAAGGGCTTGTCCTCGCACGGAATGGCGTTTGCCGCGGATGCCATTGCCCAGGGCGCCGCTGCCATCGCCTGGGAGCCGGGCGGCTTCGAAGCGGCCAATCTGCCGCTACCCGCCATCCGCGTGGAACGGCTGGGAGAACGGGCTGGTGAGATCGCGGCACGCTTCTATGGTCGCCCGTCTGAGCAGCTGGATGTCATTGGTATCACGGGTACCAATGGAAAGACTTCGATTGCGCACTATCTGGCGCAGTCGCTCGATCGTCCCGAAGCCCGCGCCGGTATCATCGGTACGCTCGGTGTTGGTCTCTATGGCGAAGCCGTCTCTTCTGCGCACACCACGCCCGATGTGGTCTCGAATCATCGCCTGCTGGCCGAGTTCCTGAGCCGAGGGGCGGCGACTGTGGCAATGGAGGTTTCATCTCATGCGCTCGACCAGGGACGCGTCAACGCGCTGCACTTCAATACCGCCGTGTTCACCAATCTGAGCCATGACCATCTTGACTACCACGGCAGTCTTGATGCTTATGCTGCCGCCAAGCGCAAGCTCTTTGCTTGGCCGGGTCTGGAGTCGGTGGTCATCAATGCTGATGATGCAGTGGGCGCCGAGCTGCTGCAGCAACTGCCATCCACTGTGCGCCGGGTGGCCTGTTCACTGCATGGGCCGGTGGCCGATCTGCCCTCCGTCTGGGCTGCGAATATTGAAGCGACGGCTGCCGGCATGGCGTTCGACCTGCATACACCCTGGGGTGAGGGGCGGGTACAGAGTCGGCTGGTGGCACGCTTCAATGTGGCGAACTTGCTGGAGACTGCGGCGGTATTGCTGCTGCGTGGTGAAGACTTCGCCTCGGTTGTCCAGCGCCTGGCGCAGCTGCGGCCTGTACCGGGTCGCATGGAAACCTTTGGTGGTGACGGTCAGCCGCTGGTCATCATCGACTATGCGCACACGCCCGATGCGCTGCAGCAAGCATTGCAAGCTGCTCGCGCCCACGCTGCTGATCGGGTGATCTGTGTGTTTGGCTGTGGTGGTGAGCGTGATGCCGCCAAGCGTCCGGCAATGGGGCGTATTGCCGAATCGCTGGCCGATATCGCCATCATCACCAATGACAACCCCCGCGGCGAAGCGGCTGAGCAGATCGTGGCCGACATCCGCCGTGGATTGAGTGCGCCTGATCTGTTCCCCGTCATGCTCGACCGCAAGGCGGCCATTGAGGCGGCACTGGCGCTGGCGGGTGCTGACGACGTGGTACTGATTGCCGGCAAGGGCCACGAGGATTACCAGATCATCGGCAATCAGCGCTTCCCGTTCAGTGACCGCGCTGTTGTGGCCGAATGGCTGGAGGCGCGCTCATGAGCTGGCTGATGCTGTCGGATGTGGCGCAGATGCTCGGTGGTCAGGTGCATGGCGAGGATGTAGCCCTCGAACAGGTCTCGACCGACACACGCAGCGCCACAGCCGATGCACTGTTTTTCGCACTTCAGGGGCCGAACTTCGATGCCCATGAGGTGCTCGATCAGCAGCCCGATCTACCGCTGGCCGCGTTGGTGCTGAGTCGGCCGGTAGATCATCCTGCGCCCTATGTGCTGGTGGAGGATACCCGCGAGGCGCTGGGGCGGCTGGCCGCAGCCTGGCGCCAACGGCTCGATCTTCGCGTGATAGGTCTGACTGGCAGCAACGGCAAGACCACCGTCAAGGAGATGGTGGCCAGCATCTGCGCTCGCCGCGGATCGACCCTGGCGACGCTGGGCAATCTGAACAACGACATTGGCGTGCCGCTGACGTTGCTGCGGCTGCGCCCCGAGCATGATTTCGCCGTAATCGAAATGGGTGCGAACCACATGGGCGAAATTGCCTATCTCACCGCGCTGGTGAAGCCGGATGTGGCGCTGCTGATCAATGCGACGCCGGCCCATCTGGAAGGCTTTGGCTCGATCGAAGCGGTCGCCCAGGCCAAGAGTGAAATTTTTTCCGGCCTCGATGCCGATGGCGTTGCCATTATCAATGCCGACTCTCCCTTTGCTCCACAGTGGGAAGCACTGAACCGTGAGCGGCAGGTGGTGCTGTTCGGCGAGGCTGAGCGTGCCCATTGCCGTGTTGTCGATATGGCTGCCGCTACGCTTGATTTGCATGGCGAGCGGATCACCCCCGCACTCCAGCTGGTGGGTCGGCACAATGTATCCAACGCCGCTGCCGCCGCAGCGGCTGCGCTGGCTGCGGGTGTGAATGCCCAGGCGGTTGCGGAGGGGCTAGAGGCGGTCGAGCCGGTTTCCGGGCGGCTGCGCCAGGTCGAGGGGCCTCGCGGCGCCACGCTGATCGATGACAGCTACAACGCCAACCCGGCGTCCTTGCAGGCGGCAATCGATGTTCTCGCCGAGCGTGCCGGTCGGCGTTATCTCGTGCTGGGCGACATGGCGGAGCTGGGTGATGAAGCCGGGCCGCTCCATGCGGCCATTGGGGCGTATGCCCGGGCGCAGGGGCTGGATGGCTTGTTCACGCTGGGGCCGCTCAGTGCGCTGGCCGCAGAGGCTTTTGGCGCTGGTGCCGTGGCGTTCGATTCGCTGGATGCCCTGGTTGCGCATCTGGCGTCGTTACTGGCAGAGGATGTCACGGTGCTGATCAAAGGTTCGCGCTCGGCTGCCATGGAGGGTGTGATCGCCGCGCTGATCGACAGCTTCGACAACGGAAACAATGGGGAGAAAAGCCATGCTGCTTAGTCTGCTGGACTATCTCACCCAGTTTCACAGCGGTTTCCGCGCCTTTGAATTCATTACCATGCGCGCCATCATGGGTGTGCTGACGTCACTGGTCATCTCGCTGCTGTTTGGCCCCTGGCTGATTCGCCGGTTGACGGGGGCGAAGATTGGTCAGCCGGTGCGTGACGATGGTCCGGAAAGCCATTTCTCGAAGGCCGGTACGCCGACGATGGGCGGTTTGCTGATCCTGGTGTCGATTGCCATCTCAACGCTGTTGTGGAGTGACTTGACCAACCGTTATGTCTGGGTTGTGTTGCTGGTAACGCTGGGTTTTGGTCTGGTCGGTGGTATCGACGACTATCAGAAACTGCGCTATGGCAACTCGAAGGGCATCTCCGCGAAAGCGAAGCTGTTCGGGCAGTCGGTGATTGCGCTGGCTGCCGCGACTTTTCTCTATATGACGGCGGACAATCCTGCCGAACTGACGCTGCTGTTCCCGGTGTTCAAGGAGTGGCAGATCTATCTCGGCATGTTCTACATTCCCTGGGTGTTTCTGGTCGTTGTTGGTGCCAGCAATGCGGTGAACCTGACCGATGGCCTCGACGGCCTGGCGATCATGCCGACTGTGCTGGTGGCTTCTGCGCTGGGCGCGATCGCCTACTTTACCGGTCACTTTCGCTTTGCCGACTACCTGAACATTCCCTTTATCAACGGTGTTGGTGAGATCTCAGTGTTCTGTGCGGCGATTGTTGGTGCCGGGCTGGGGTTTCTCTGGTTCAACACCTATCCGGCCCAGGTGTTCATGGGTGATATCGGTGCCCTGGCGCTCGGTGCTGCGCTCGGTATCGTTGCGGTCATCAGCCGTCATGAATTGGTGCTTTTTATCATGGGCGGCGTGTTTGTGATGGAGGCCGTGTCAGTGATGATGCAGGTAGCCTCCTTCAAGCTGACCGGCAAGCGGATCTTTCGCATGGCCCCGATCCACCATCATTTCGAGCTGAAGGGTTGGCCGGAGCCACGGGTCATCGTGCGCTTCTGGATCATCACGCTGATTCTCGTGCTGATTGGCTTTGCCACGTTGAAGGTGAGGTGAGCAGATGCCAATGAATCATCACGCTTCGCCAGGTTTCTTCACGTTGCGGCTGCAGCAGCCGTTCGACACCAGTCTGTTCATTGCGATTGCGCTATTGGTTGGACTGGGTCTGGTCATGGTGGCTTCGGCCTCGATCGGTATCGCCGACTCGAAATACCACAATCCGCTGCACTTCATCCTGCGCCAAAGCATCTATGTTGCGCTGGGGGCTGGTTTTGGCTGGCTGATGTACCGCACCCCGCTGCGTTTCTGGGAAACCACCGGGCTGGTGCTGCTGCCGGTGGCGTTTCTGTTGTTGGTCATGGTGTTGATCCCCGGGGTCGGCAAGACTGTGAATGGGGCTACCCGCTGGGTCATGCTCGGCCCTTTCAGTTTGCAGCCTTCCGAATTCGTGAAGCTGTTGATGGTGCTCTATACCGCCAGTTATATCGTGCGTCACGGCGAAGCGCTGCGGGGAACGTTGACGGGCTTCATCAAGCCGCTGATGGTGGTCGGAGCAACCACTGGGCTGTTGTTGCTGGAACCGGATTTTGGTGCGGCGACCGTTATCTTGCTGGTCACCATGGGCATGTTGTTCGTCGGTGGCGTGCGTTTTCTGCAGTTTATTGGCCTGTTTGCGGCTGTTGCCGCCCTGTTTGCGGTGCTGGCCATCACCTCGCCCTACCGGATGCAGCGTCTGACCAGTTTTCTCGATCCCTGGCAAGACCCCTACAACACGGGCTTTCAGCTTACCCAGTCGCTGATCGCGATTGGCTCGGGTTCCTGGGATGGGGTTGGTCTGGGTAGCAGCGTGCAGAAGCTCGCCTATCTGCCGGAAGCGCACAACGATTTCATGTTTGCGATTCTTGCCGAGGAGCTGGGCCTGATCGGTGTCTTCGTGGTGCTGTTGCTGTTTGTCTATACGGTATTGCGCAGTTTCTCGATTGGCGCCAGAGCGGAGCGTATTGGCCACTATTTTGGTGCCTACGTCGCTTACGGGATCGGGCTGTGGCTTGGCATCCAGGCCTTCGTCAATATCGGGGTCAACATGGGCGTGTTGCCAACGAAGGGGTTGACGTTGCCGTTCATGAGCGCCGGAGGCAGCTCCATGCTGGCAATGTGCGCTGCGGTAGGGGTATTGCTTCGTGTGCACAGTGAAATCCATGCGCTGGAGCAGAAGGGCATTCGCAGCCGCAGCAGGAAGGATAAGGGGGCAGGCAAATGACTGCGCCAATGCTGATCATGGCAGGAGGAACTGGTGGCCACATCTTCCCCGCGTTGGCGGTGGCCGATGAACTGCGTCGTCGTGATGTGCCGGTCATCTGGCTTGGCTCCCGTGGTGGCATGGAAACCCGAATTGTCCCCGAGCATGGCATTCCCATGGTCGCGCTACGAGTCAAGGGTTTGCGGGGCAAGGGGTTACTGACGTTGTTGCTCGCGCCATTCAAATTGACGCTCGCTGTCAGCGAGGCTGCACGCGCGATTTTGCGCTATCAGCCGCAGGCGGTGCTCGGTCTCGGCGGTTTTGCCTCGGGGCCAGGTGGCATCGCTGCCTGGATTCTGCGCAAACCGTTGTTCATTCATGAGCAAAACGCAATATCTGGTATGACGAACCGATGGCTGGCACGAATTAGCCGATGTGTGATGCTGGGTTTTCCGCAAGGGTTTCGTACAGTAGGTACCACTCGTCCGGTGATTTTTACCGGAAATCCGGTCAGAGGCGAAATCGTTGCCCTGCCGCCAGCAGAAACACGGCTGGCGGATCGTAGCGGCCCCATTCGCCTGCTGGTGATTGGCGGCAGTCTTGGCGCATTGAAGTTGAATACGACGGTGGCGCCAGCGGTTGCGAAAGTTCGCGACGCGGAGATCGAGATTTGGCACCAGTGCGGTGCGCGTCACCTGGACGCAACCCGCCGGGCCTACGACGATGCGGGCGTGAGCGCACGCATCGAACCTTTTATCGATGATATGGCAGGAGCCTACGGATGGGCCGATCTGGTAGTGGCAAGGGCGGGAGCACTGACGGTGGCTGAGCTGATTCAGGTTGGCGTCGCTGCGATTCTCGTCCCTTATCCTTATGCGGTCGATGATCACCAGACGGCCAACGCGCGTGTCCTCGTTGAGGCGGGTGCTGCAAAGCTGCTTGCTGATGGCGAGCTGACTGCCGAGACACTCGCGCGTCAACTGCAACCGCTCGTTACCGATCGCAGCAAACTGTTTGCCATGGCCACTGCTGCCGCACCGCTGCAGACACCCACGGCGGCGCGCCATGTCGCCGAGATCTGCCTGCGTGAACGCCGCTGCGACGAGGAGCTGCGCCCATGAGGCCTATTGCTGATTCCGCGCTCGCCCAGCGCATCAAGCGCATTCATTTTGTCGGCATCGGTGGCTCCGGGATGGGTGGCATCGCCGAGGTGCTGATCAACCTGGGCTACAAGGTCAGTGGTTCCGATCTTGCCGACAACGCGGTGACACGCCGTCTGGAGGCACTGGGCGCGACCATTCACAAGGGGCATGCGGCGGAGCTGGTGGACGGTGCTTCTGTGGTGGTGATCTCCAGTGCGGTCAAGGATGACAATCCCGAAGTGGTCGCTGCGCGCGAGCAGCGCATTCCGGTCATTCCGCGCGCCGAGATGCTAGCCGAGCTGATGCGCTTCCGCGAGAGCATCGCTGTGGCGGGTACCCATGGCAAGACAACCACCACCAGCCTGTTGGCCAGCATTCTCGCCGAAGGCGGACTGGATCCGACCTTTGTTATTGGCGGCCGCCTCAACAGCACAGCCAGCCATTCACGTCTTGGCAATGGGCGCTACCTCGTCGCCGAGGCCGATGAAAGCGATGCCTCTTTTCTTCACCTGCTGCCGGTGATGGCCATCGTCACCAATATCGATGCCGATCATTTGTCGACCTATGGTGGTGATTTTGCGCGTTTGCGAGAGGTTTTCGTCGAGTTTCTGCACAACATGCCGTTCTACGGGCTGGCCGTCGTGTGCCTCGATGACCCTGGCGTGCAGGATATTCTGCCGCGTGTCACCCGGCCCTTGCTGACCTATGGCATCGATAACGAAGCCGACCTTCGCGCCTACGACATCCACTATGCCGGTGCCGGTAGCCGTTTCAAGGTCGATTTGCCAGGCCGTGATGCACCGCTGGAGGTCAGCCTCAACATGCCGGGCAGGCACAATGTACTGAATGCGCTGGCTGCGATCGGCATCTCGCTACAGCTGGGGTTGACGGATCAGGCCATCCAGCGCGCATTGGCCGGCTTTCAGGGTGTTGGCCGCCGCTTTCAGATTGCGGGAGAGTTTCCGACCCGCGCCGGCTCGCTGATGCTGGTCGATGACTATGGGCATCACCCGACCGAAGTGGCGGCAACATTGGCTGCCGTGCGCACTGCCTGGCCGGAGCGTCGCAGTGTATTGATTTTCCAGCCGCACCGTTATACCCGAACGCGCGATCTGTTCGAGGATTTCACCCGCGTGCTAAGTGAGGCGGATGTGCTGCTGGTGCTGGAGGTCTATGCCGCCAACGAGACGCCCATTCCCGGGGCAGACAGTCGCACGCTTTGCCGTGCGATTCGTGCTCGTGGCAAGACCGATCCGGTATTTGTCGAGAATGTAGAGGAACTTCACGCCACGTTGCTCGATGTAGCGCGTGACGGCGATATCGTCATTACCCAGGGGGCTGGCAGTGTGGGCGCGCTGTCAGCCGATCTGGTCGAGCAGCTCAAGGGGGGCAGTCAATGAAAGCACGGAAACCGCAAGCGTTTGGCAGGGTGGCCGTGTTGATGGGCGGGTGGTCGTCGGAGCGCGAGATCTCGCTACGTGGCGGCAAGGCGGTACTGGAAGCCTTGCGCTCGAAGGGTGTCGATGCGGTCGGGGTTGATGTCGACCGCAATATCGATCAGACACTGCGGGCGGGCCGTTTCGATCGCGTGTTCAACCTGCTGCATGGCCCAGGTGGCGAGGATGGTGTGATTCAGGGCTTACTCGACATTCTGGCGCTGCCCTATACGGGGAGCGGCGTGGCAGCATCTGCGCTGACTATGGACAAGGCGATGACCAAGCGTGTCTGGCAGTCCGCGGGACTGCCGACACCCGCGTTCCGCGAACTCGGGCCCGACAGTGACTGGCAGAGCGTGGTGGCAGCGTTGGGCCTGCCGCTGATCGTCAAGCCTGCCTGCGAGGGCTCCAGCATTGGCATGAGCAAGGTGATGACGCTCGAAGCGCTGCCGGCGGCCTGGGAGAAAGCCGCGCGTACGGGCCACCGGGTGCTTGCCGAACAATGGATTCGTGGTGGCGAATACACCGTCGCGATTGTGGGTGATCAGGCCTTGCCACTGATCAAGGTGGAGACGCCGCACAGCTTTTATGACTTCGATGCCAAGTACAGCTCTGATCACACCCAGTATCTCTGCCCTTGCGGTCTTGATTATGTCGAGGAGGATGTCTTGCAGAAGTTGAGCCTGGAGGCTTTCAGGCTGCTGGGCTGCACGGGCTGGGGGCGCGTGGACCTGATGCTGGACAAGAATCACCAGCCCTGGCTGATCGAAGTCAATACCGTGCCGGGCATGACCAGCCATAGCCTGGTACCGAAAGCCGCAGCGGCGATCGGCGTCGATTTCGCGACGCTGGTGCTGCATATCCTGGAGCTGACATTGAGGGACAGCATGCCAATGGATACAGACAACGGCGAGGGTTTGCGTCATGCCGGCTAAACGCCGCCGTGTCACAAAACGGGGCAGACAGGCCAAACGTCGTAAGCACTGGAATCTGCGGGCACGTCTGCTGACGCTGCAACAGTGGCTACGACCGACATTGATTTCACTGCTGGTGCTGGTGGCGATGACTGGTGGCTGGCGCAGCTATCAATGGTTGATGCAGCCGACGACCTTGCCGATTCGCAGTGTGACGCTGGCCGGGGAGTTGAGATATGTGGCGCCGGAAGCGTTGCAGGCGTTGTTGCAAAGCGAAGTGGATCAAGGCTTTTTCAGCATCGATCTGGCGGCCATCAAGCACAAGGTCGAGAGCCTGCCGTGGGTCTACCAGGCATCGCTACGGCGAATCTGGCCTGACCGCTTGCAGGTGACCATCGAAGAGCAGCGTCCGATTGCGCGCTGGGGAGATGAAGGGCTGGTGAATCGGTATGGCGATATTTTCGAGGTGTCTGCTGATGCTGTGGAGATGGAGCTACCGGTGATCATGGGGCGTCGCGACCGCTGCAAGATGTTGATCAAGGATTTTACGCGTGCGGATGCATTGCTCTACCCGTTGGGTCTGAAGCTGGTCTCGCTGAGCGAAGATGAGCGTGGCGATCAGCGCCTGCTGCTGGCCAATGGCACACGCCTGGCACTGGGACGGAAACATCGGCAGGAACGCCTGCAGCGTTTCGTTGCGTCGTATCGCAATACCTTGCAGCCATTGATCGCTGACGTTGACCGATTCGATTTGCGTTACCCGAATGGGTTCGCGGTGAAATGGAAGGAAGGCATGCTCAGGACGGGAACACTCGCCAGTGGTGGGGCGTCGTGATCGCTGGGTCAATGCTCGACGCGGGTGAGCGAACAAGGGGAAGTCTGTGGTGAAGAAGGAACAACATGATTTGCTGGTCGGGCTGGATATCGGCACATCGAAGGTTGTTGCCATTGTTGCCGAAGTGACCGAAGAGGGTGAGGTCGAGATCGTTGGCCTGGGATCCCATATTTCGCGTGGCATGAAAAAGGGCATCGTCGTTGATATCGAGTCGATCGTGCAGTCGGTGCAGCGTGCCATCGAAGAGGCGGAGCTGATGGCGGACTGCCAGGTTCATGGCGTCTACGCAGGGATCGCGGGCAGCCATATCAGCAGCCTCAACTCTCACGGCATGGTAGCGATCAAGGATCGTAACGAAATCACTGAGTCGGATGTCGAGCGTGTCATGGATGCGGCGCAGGCGGTGGCGTTGCCGGGTGAGCAGAAAGTGCTGCACGTGCTGGCGCAGGAATACATCATCGATGACCAGGAAGGCATTCGCGAGCCGGTCGGCATGTCGGGTGTACGCCTCGATGCCAAGGTGCACCTTGTCACCGCAGCTGACAGCGCGGTGCAGAACATCGAGAAATGCATTCGCCGCTGCGGGCTCGAGGTGGACGACATCATTGTCGAGCAGCTTGCTTCGAGCCATGCGGTATTGACCGAGGACGATAAGGAGCTGGGTGTCTGCCTGGTGGATATCGGTGCCGGTACCACCGATATCGCGGTGTTCACCGACGGCGCAATCCGCCATACGGCGGTGATTCCGATTGCCGGTGACCAGGTCACCAACGATATCGCCGTGGCCCTGCGCACACCGACTCAGCATGCCGAAGACATCAAGATTCGCTATGGCTGTGCGCTGCGACAGCTGGCAGCCGATGACGACATGATCGAGGTTCCCGGGGTGGGTGAACGTCCACCGCGCAGCTTGTCGCGGCAGATGCTGGCGAGTGTCCTGGAGCCGCGCTACGAGGAGCTGTTCGAGCTGATTCGCGCTGAGCTGCAGAATGCCGGTTTCCTTGAAATGCTCGGTAGCGGCATCGTTCTTACCGGGGGCAGCGCAAAGATGGAAGGCGTCGAGGATCTGGCCGAAGAGGTGTTCCACATGCCGGTTCGGATCGAATCGCCAAAACATGTGAAGGGGCTTAGCGAAGTGGTCCGAAACCCGATTTATTCGACCGGGGTAGGGCTGTTGCTCTATGGCCTGGAGGCGCGGAGCAGTGGTGTTTCCGCGGGTAAGGGGGAAATGAACCTGTGGATGCAGGTCAAGAAATGGTTGGGAAGTTTTTGAAATCAGACTCAGTTAGATGGTAACTGGAGGAGTACAGCGTGGTGTTTGAACTGATGGATACATACGAGCAAGGTGCAGTAATCAAGGTGATCGGTATTGGCGGCGGCGGTGGTAATGCCGTGCAGCACATGGTCGAGAGCCAAATCGAAGGCGTCGACTTCATCTGCGCCAACACAGACGCTCAGGCGCTCAAGGGGACGTCTGCCAAGACAATCCTGCAACTGGGTGGGAATATGACCAAGGGGCTCGGCGCAGGCGCGAACCCTGATATTGGTCGGCAGGCGGCGATCGAGGACAAGGCCCGCCTCGAAGAGGTGATCGAAGGGGCGGATATGCTGTTCATTACCGCTGGCATGGGCGGCGGTACGGGGACCGGTGGTGCGCCGGTTGTCGCTGAACTGGCACGTGATATGGGTGTGCTGACGGTGGCTGTGGTGACCAAGCCGTTCCCGTTCGAGGGTGCCAAGCGCGCCAAAATCGCCGAGGAGGGGATTGAGGAACTATCGAAGTATGTCGACTCCCTGATCACGATTCCTAATGCCAAGCTACTGAAAGTGCTGGGTAAAGGTGTCAGCTTGTTGGATGCCTTCAAAGAGGCGAATAACGTGTTGTTAGGGGCGGTTCAGGGGATTGCCGAGTTGATTACCCGCCCGGGCCTGATCAATGTTGATTTTGCTGATGTACGCACCGTTATGGCCGAGATGGGCATGGCGATGATGGGCTCCGGTGTTGGTCAGGGTCAGGATCGGGCGCAGGAGGCGGCGGAAGCGGCCATTTCGAGCCCGCTGCTCGAAGATATTGATATCGCTGGTGCGCGCGGCATTCTCGTCAATGTCACTGCTGGCATGGATATTTCGATCGAGGAGTTCGAGCGTGTCGGTAGCACGGTTAGAGAGTTTGCTGACCCTGAAGCCACGATTGTGGTAGGCACCGTAATCGACCCTGACATGTCGGGTGAGCTACGAGTTACCGTCGTTGCGACGGGTCTGGAGTCTGAGCAGTCCATCGATGCCGTTGAACCAGCCGAGAAGATGAGCGTCATCGATGGCGGCGCAGCGGTCCTCAATGCCGGGGGCAATGTTGCCAGCATGAAAGCGCGTACCCCTGTTGAAGCCGTTGCTGCTGGCAAGGGGCTGAAAGAGAAGGAAATGGCGATCCTCGATATCCCTTCTTTTCTGCGCAAGCAGGCGGACTAGCCTGAGCGACCCGCCGGCACGAAATCGGGGCTGGACGGGGTTCTCAGACCAAGTGTTGTTTATTTGATACAAAACGGGCTAACCCTAGTGGCATTTTTAATACAGTTGTGTACAATGCCCCCCATCCACCCGCATGGCCGTGGGCCATGCGGGTAACCGTAACAGTCGGGTTCAGCCAATGATTAATCAAAGAACACTCAAAAATTGCATTAAGGCCACCGGGATTGGCGTTCATACCGGTGACAAGGTCACATTGGAGTTGCGTCCCGCGCCGGTCAATACCGGCATTGTTTTTCGTCGCACCGATTTGATCCCCCCGGTCGAGATCAAGGCGACCGCGGAAAATGTGGGTGATACATCGCTGTCGACAACACTCATCGCCGATGGTGTGCGTATTTCGACGGTCGAGCATCTGCTTTCCGCAGCGGCCGGCCTTGGCATCGACAATATGTACGTCGATGTGAGCAGTCCTGAAGTGCCAATCATGGATGGCAGTGCCGCGCCTTTTGTTTTTCTATTGCAGTCGGCAGGTATCGAAGAGCAGTCTGCCGCCAAGCGTTTTATCCGTATTCGCAAGCGCATCAAGGTCGAAGATGGTGACAAGTGGGCCGCCTTCGAGCCACATGATGGTTTCAAGGTCGGTTTCTATATCGATTTCGATCATCCGGCTTTTTCCGAAGATGCGCGCTTTGAAGAACTGGACTTCACGTCCACTTCGTTCGTCAAGGAAATCAGCCGTGCCCGCACCTTTGGTTTCATGCGTGACATCGAAATGCTGCGCAGCCGAAATCTGGCAATGGGCGGCAGCCCGGACAATGCGATCGTCCTCGATGACTTCCGAGTTCTCAACGAAGATGGGCTCCGTTATGAGAATGAATTTGTTCGTCACAAGATTCTCGATGCCGTTGGCGACATCTACTTGCTCGGGCATAGCCTGATTGGCGCGTTTCGTGGTCACAAGTCAGGTCATAAACTGAACAATCTGCTACTGCGTGAATTGCTGCAGCAACAGGATGCCTGGGAAGAAGTGACGTTCGATGCGCGTAGCGAGGTTCCTGAGTCTTATGTTGCAGGGTTCGAATTTGCTTCGTAGCCGCAGTCTCCAATCAATCGATTCTCGTCGAGTAGGCATCAGCCTGCTCGATTGACGCCTTCCGCAACACGTTACTCTTCCTTCAAGTTCTTCAACACCCTCCGTAACCGCTCCCGGTCAAGACGTTCCTGCTCCGATGCGGGTGGTTGGTGCCGTTGTCTCTGCTTTCGTTGCCCCGGCCGTGATTCGGACGCTTGACTGATACGGATTCGCGTGCGGTGAATTTCGATGCCATGCTGTTGCCGGAGTGCTCGTTGCAAGCTCGCTGCATGAAAGCGGATGTTCGATGCGACCGACTGTTTCGATACGATCAGCGTCAGGCAGCCGTTGTCGATATCTCCTACCTTTACCCATTGCCCATATTCGGCGGGCAGGGAGTCCTCGACGGTACGCTGAAACTGCTTGATACGCCGGAGTTTTTGCGCGAACTCTGGCGGCAGGAACTTGTCAAAATGTTTCATGGTGGTAACGTGACCGGGTATTCCCTTGGTTGATTCTTGTGGAATCATGTCACATTTTTGAGCTAAGATGCTGCCGAACCCTGCCGAGACAACCGATAAACTGACCATGCAGCGACATAAATCATCCTTGATTCATTACCGTACCGGGCCGCGTGACAGTTGGTGGTATGTGCCGTCCATGCTCTTTGGGGGCGGCTTGGTGGTCGCGCTAGCAATGGCCATCGGCTACTACTGGGGAGGTCATATTCAGCCTCGTCAGTATGTCGAGCAGTTTCGCGAAGATATTGAAAAGCAATGGAAAGTTCTCGAAGACGTTGAGATGAATGTGAATGCCGACATGGATGCGTTAACGCACCGGATTGGTATGTTGCAAGCCCACGTTACACGCCTTAATGCGCTGGGCAGCAAAATGGTCGCGATGGCCAAGCTCAAGCCGGGCGAGTTCGATTTTGAGGACGTGCCGGCGATGGGGGGGCTTGGGGAAGATATCAACCAGAGCAGTATTGGCAGCGAGAGCATCACCAAGGTGCTGGAGCAGCTGGAGCTCGCATTGATGGAGAAGGAGCAGCAGCTTCACTACCTTGATGAGATGATGCTGTCGAAGAATCTCCAGGACGAAGTCAAGCCGAAAGGCACACCAGTGACCGAAGGCTGGATATCGTCTCGCTATGGCTATCGAACCGATCCGTTTACCGGCAAGCGCCAGTTTCATCGTGGCATTGACTTTGCGGGGCGCAAGGGTACGCCGATTTATGCAGCGGCCGGCGGCATCGTCATCAGCGCAAAGAAACACCCGCAATATGGCAACCTTGTCGAAATCGACCATCGCAATGGCTATGTCACCCGCTATGCCCATACCTCGGAAATGCTGGTCAAGGCCGGAGATGTCGTCAAGAAGGGCCAGCAGATCGCCAAGATGGGCAGCACGGGTCGCTCGACAGGGACACATCTGCACTTTGAGGTGATCAAGAACGGTTCACCGACTAATCCGGCACGGATTCTCGAAAAACGCAAGCACGCTACCAAAGCGAAGAAAAAGGCTGGCGACAAGGGTTGATTGCAGCAGCCTCAAATTTTGGAGTTCATGCTTGAATTCAAGGATTTGACCAACATCCTAACGGACACTCTTCCGGTAGGTTGGGCAAAGCGCAGCGTGCCCAACAAAGGCCTCGGTGTTGTAGTGGCCAGTGGTTGTTGGGTACGTCACTATCGTTCCTTTGCTCAATCTACCTGAATTCAGGGGCACAAGTGTTCCGCGAATTCCGAAACTTGGGTTTGTAGTAGCAGCCTTTCCTCAGATCACCACGAAAACCTTTCTGCTATCGTCCGATGTGGCAGCTGCATGTTCCCGCCGAGTTCTGATTTCTCAAGCTGAAGCGTCATCCGAGCGGATTTCCACTGCCAACACTTAGGCTTGTCACCCTGTATGCGCTATCATTACGTCCCTTTGGAAATCCAGATCTCAGGACAATGCTAGGATCAATCACGAAGAAGATTTTTGGCAGCCGCAATGACAGGCTGATCCGGCAGTACAGCAAGACCGTCGAGAAGGTCAACGCTTTCGAGCCGGAGATGGAGAAGCTCTCCGATGCCGAGTTGCAGGCGAAGACTGCCGAATTTCGATCCCGCCTCGACAACGACGAGACATTGGACAGTCTTCTGCCCGAGGCCTTCGCGGTTGTGCGCGAAGCAGCAAAACGTGTTCTGGGCATGCGCCATTATGATGTGCAGCTGATCGGCGGCATGGTGCTGCACGACGGCAAGATTGCCGAGATGCGTACCGGTGAAGGCAAGACGCTGGTGTCCACGCTGGCCGCCTACCTCAATGCCTTGCCTGGCAAGGGCGTCCACATCATTACTGTCAACGACTATCTGGCCAAGCGTGATGCGGGCTGGATGGGCAAGGTGCATGAGTTTCTGGGGATGACGGTCGGTGTCGTCGTTGCTCAGATGGAGCATGAGGAGAAAAAAGCCGCCTACGCTGCTGATATCACCTACGGGACGAACAACGAGTTTGGTTTCGACTATCTGCGCGACAATATGGCGTTTTCGCTGGATGCGAAGGTTCAGCGTGGGCTCAACTACGCGATCATCGACGAAGTTGATTCGATTCTGATCGATGAGGCGCGGACGCCGCTGATCATTTCCGGCCCGACCAATGAAACCTCCGAACTCTATGTTGCGCTGAACGAAATCGCGCCGAAGCTGACACGCCAGGAAAGCGAGGAGTCGGAGGGCGACTATTTCGTCGACGAGAAGGCGCGGCAGGTGTTCATTTCCGAGCAGGGGCATGACAAGGTGGAAGAGCTGCTGGTCGAAGCTGGTCTGCTTCAGGAAGGAGACAGTCTCTACAACCCCGCAAATATCGCCACGTTGCACCATCTGAATGCCGCACTGAAAGCGCATGCGCTATTCCAGCGCAACGTCGACTATATCGTCAGCAATGGCGAGATCGTGATCGTCGACGAGTTCACCGGCCGCACGATGCCGGGGCGACGCTGGTCCGAAGGCCTGCATCAGGCCATCGAAGCCAAGGAAGGTGTTGCCATCCAGCCGGAAAACCAAACGCTGGCATCGATCACCTTTCAGAACTATTTCCGCATGTACGACAAGCTGTCGGGCATGACGGGTACTGCTGATACTGAAGCCTTCGAATTCCAGCAGATCTACAATCTCGAAGTGGTCGTCATTCCGACCAACAAGGAGATGATCCGCGACGATAAGAATGACCTGATCTACCTGCACGAAAAGGACAAGTATCAGGCAATGGTCGATGACATCAAGCGCTGTATTGCCGCTGGGCAACCGGTACTCGTGGGTACAGCGTCGATCGAGACCTCTGAAATCGTGTCTGAATTCCTGAAAAAGGAAGGTATCCCGCACGAGCTGCTGAACGCCAAGCAGCATGAGCGGGAAGCGCATATCGTGGCCCAGGCAGGCAAGTCCGGTTCGGTGACGATCGCCACCAATATGGCCGGTCGTGGTACCGATATTGTGCTCGGCGGTAGCCTCGAGGCCGATATCGAGGCGCTCGGTGAGGATGCGACAGCGGAGCAAATCGAGAAGGTCAAGGCAGAGTGGCAGAAGCGTCACGATGCCGTCGTCGCTGCGGGTGGCTTGCATATCATCGGTACCGAGCGGCACGAGTCGCGACGGATCGACAACCAGTTGCGTGGTCGTGCAGGACGGCAGGGCGATCCGGGTTCCAGCCGCTTCTATATTTCACTGGAAGACAACCTGATGCGGATCTTCGCTTCCGACCGGATGCGGGGATTGATGCAGCGGCTCGGCATGGATGATGGCGAGGCGATCGAAAACTCGATGGTGACGAAATCGATCGAGAATGCACAGCGCAAGGTCGAGGCGCACAACTTCGATATTCGTAAAAATCTGCTCGACTACGACAATGTGGCCAATGATCAGCGCAAGGTCATCTACCAGCAGCGCGACGAGATTCTTGCTGCCGATGACATCAAGGAGCAGGTGCGAGGCATTATCGAAGATGCGATCGCCAATCGCTTCTATGAATTCATCCCACCCGGCAGCATCGAGGAGCAGTGGGATGTCGAAGGGCTTGAGGAAGCGCTGAAAAGCGATTTCGAGCTGGATTTACCGATCCGTAAATGGCTCGAAGAAGACAGCAGCTTGCACGAGGAAACCCTGCTCGACAAGTTGGTCGAGGAGGCTGAAAAAGTCTATGCAGCAAAAGAGGAACGCTATGGCGACGAACTGATGCGCCAGATCGAGCGGGACCTGATGCTGCAAATCGTCGACAATCACTGGAAGGAGCATCTGGCGGCGATGGACTATTTGCGCCAGAGCATCGGCTTGCGCGGCTATGCGCAAAAAGATCCGAAGCAGGAATACAAACGCGAAGCCTTCGAAATGTTCCAGAGTTTACTGGAGCGGATCAAGCATGATGTCGCCTCGGTGCTGTTCCGGCTACAGATCCAGGGTGAGCCGGATCTTCCTCAGCATCCCAGCGAGGAGGAGGCCGAGAGCCAGATGCAGTTCTCGCACCCTGATGCACAAAGTGCCCTGGTGGCTGATGAAAGCTCGGTTGAACCGGCAGCAGCGGAGGCAGAACCCTTCAAGCGAGACACACCAAAAGTGGGACGCAACGAACCCTGCCCCTGCGGCTCCGGCAAGAAATACAAGCATTGTCACGGCAAGCTCGCCTGAGAAACTCATGGAGCAGGCTTTTCCCGTAGGGTGGGTGCGCGCCGAGCGTGCCCAACAAAGGCCTCGGTGTTGTAGCGGCCCGTGGCTGTTGCGCACGTCACTATCGTTCCTTTGCCCAACCTACCTGAGCTCTGGGGCAGAAGTGAGTGCCGCGAACCCCGAAACTTGAGTTGAGTAGTTACCG
>CAZQXF010000010.1:0-13931 GCA_964596975.1 uncultured Thiotrichales bacterium
GGGGATCGAGGGGGATTTATTGGGCGGTGCTGCTAGGCTTGGGTTATCTAGCCGCGGTTGGGGGGTACGCAATGGGTGTTTGGCTGAAGCTGGGGGGTTGTTGTACGTCCGCAGGTGTTTCCCTCTCCCTGGCCCTCTCCCAGGGGGAGAGGGGATGCGCTGCATGACTTTTGGGAGGGGCGATGCTTTACTGCTCCGGTTTCGCTGCGGGGTTAGTTGATACGGAGGTGTGCAGTGCTGTCGTCAGTTGCGGGTTGGTTCAGCAGTTGCCACGATTCGGCTTCGTCCTGTTCGTAGCGGGCGATGAGTGCTTCGAGGGTTTCATCCGGTTCGTTGAGCACCTTGGCGGGCTCATCATCGGCTTGGTCGACTTGCTTTTGCAGTAGCGCGTCTAGTTGTTCTTGCAGGCGAATCAGTTCCTGGCCCTGGCTGGCGACAGTTTCGCGCAGTTTTTCGCCATTGATGTGGAGTGCGAATATGCTGTGTACGCCGAGGGCCTGTATCGCCAGTATCAAGATGCTAATGATCGCAATGGTGTAGCTATCCATACTCATTCACTCGTCTTGCAGGTCGGCGCGGATGCGTGCGAGTGCCTGGCCGTGAATTTGGCTGACGCGTGATTCGCTGACCCCCATAATCGCACCGATTTCCTTCAGGTTTAGATCCTGTTCGTAGTACAGGCTCATCATCAGTTTTTCACGCTCGGGCAGGGCGCGGATTTTTTCCGCCAGCAGGCGTTCACGATCTTGGTTTTGTAATTGAATGCTGGGGTCATCGTCAGGCGAGGGAATATCGAGATAGGCATGGCCTTCGTCGTCCAGCATTTCATTACAGCTCAGTACCCTGGCGGTTGAGGCTTCGCGCGAGATTTTCTGGAACTGCGCCAGTGGAATATCCATTTGCTGGGCGATTTCTGTTTCTTTTGCCTTGCGCCCAGTACGCATTTCCACTGCGCGGATTGCCGCGGCAATTTCGCGGATGTTGCGGCTGACGGAGCGTGGGGTCCAGTCGGAGGTGCGCACCTCGTCGATGATCGCGCCGCGGATGCGTATGCCGGCGAAGGTGTCGAAGCTTGCGCCTTTGCTCGCGTCGAAGGATTTGCTCGCTTCCAGAAGGCCCATCATGCCGGCCTGGAGCAGGTCGTCGAGCTGGACGCTATCGGGCAGGCGGGCGTGTATATGAAGGGCGATCTTTTTTACCAGTGGCGCGTGCTGTAGCAACAGTTTTTCGGCATCGGCATTGCTGGTAACCGTGATTGTTGCCTGCGCGCTTGTTGTCGTGGAATAGCTCATGCGTGACTCGTCTGCCGTTGTACTTTCTGTTCCGGAAAGAAGCTGATTGCGCCGCCGAGTTCATCTTCGGACTTCAGCTTGGTGACACGATCAGCAACACGGGCAAATGCTTGTGCTGATGCGCTTTGTGGATAGGCTGAGGTCACGAGTCGCTGCATGCGGATGGCACGTTGCAGGTAGTCGTCTTCGGGAATGGTGCCGATATAGTTGATATTGACGTTCAGAAACTGGTCGGTTGCTTTGAGCAGGCGTTTGTAGAGTTCGAAACCCTGTTCCTGAGAAGGCACCCGATTGGCCAGCATCTGAAAACGCTTGACGCCATAGTGCTGGTTCAAGACCTTGATCAGCGCATAGCTGTCGGCCAGCGAAGCAGGTTCGTCGCACAGCACCACCAGCACTTCTCCCGCGGCCTGGCAGAAATGGGTGACGGTGTTGTTGATTCCTGCGGCGCTGTCGATGATCAAGGTATCGATGGGGTAGGGCAGCTCGGAAAAACTGTTGATCAGGCCAGCATGTTCACCGGCGCTGAGCTGGGCCATGCGCTGAAGCCCGGAGGAAGCCGGCACAACGCGTATACCCTCCGGGCCGTTGATAACGATGTCGGCGAGATGGCACTGTCCATCGAGCACATGAGACAGGTTGGAGCGGCTTTGCAGACCCAGTACGACGTCGACATTGGCCAGTCCAAGGTCGGCGTCCAGCAGCATGACCGATTTTCCTTGCCGCGATAGATTGGCGGCCAGATTGGTGGCCACGGTGGTTTTTCCGGCTCCACCCTTGCCGCTGGTGACGGCGATGACCTGAATGCTTTTGCGATTGCGCATTTCTTGTTTCCTGTTAGCGGTGTTACTGGGCTGGAGCAGCTTCTGCCCCGGCAGTTGTGGCCGTGGCGGCGGGGGCCGCGGGACGATTGCTCCGGTTCTGACGATTTACCATCGTCACTGCCTTGGCGACCAGGTGTTTTGCGGTGGCCTGGTAGAGATGAGAGTTGACATCGAGTCCGTCACTCCAATAGGCCACCGGCATGCCGCCGTTGATGACAGCGGTCAGTGCGCCACCCAGATTCAGTGCTTCATCGACTTTGGTAATGATCGTGCCGGCCAGGGGTTGATTGCGGAAGCTGCTGACCAGCTTTTCTAGTACCGGCGTCTGGTTGGTGGCAGGCAGGACCAGGTAATTTCGAATTCCCAGGTCGGCTTGCATGGTTGGCATTTTCTCTGGGGCTTGCAGATCCTCAGGCGTCAGGCTGCCGGTATCGATCAGCACCAGAGAGTTATTGCCGACTGCGTGGATGATCTGACGAATTTCCTCATCGTCGCGTGCGCGCAGCACGGGGACGTCGAATAGTTCACCATAGGCCAGCAGCTGTTCGTGGGCGCCGATGCGGTGATTGTCGGCGCTGAGAAGTATGATGTTTTTATTGCCATGGAGCCGCACGAATTGACTGGTGAGCTTGGCAATGGTCGTGGTCTTTCCCGCGCCGGCCGGACCTATCAGGGCAACGGCCCCGCGCTGCTCGAGAATCGACTGGTTATTGATGCGAATTTTTGCCGTCAACAATGCCAGCATGTCGCGTGTTGCGACCTGCGGTGTCAATTGTTCAGCATTTTTCATGCTGCCGACCAGCTTGCTCGACAGTGTTGGTGACAAGCCGATCCGGCTCAACTGTTGTACCAGGTCGTTGCGAATGGGGCTGTTTTGCGACCACTGTCCCTGGCTGAGCACCGAGAACTGGTTTTCCATCATGCCGCGCAGTTGTGCCAGCTCGTTGCGCATTGTTGCGATCAGTTCATTGTCGCCGGATGGTTTTTCCCGCGCCGGTTTCTTTTTCTTCAGTGCCTTGAGGATGACGTCGCTGGTCATGACATCATCCTTGGTGGAAACGGCGGCTGCCGCGGGTGATGCTTTTTCCCTGACTTCGCTGGACTTGTCGGGTGCTGGAGCTGCTTTCACCGTGGTCACTTCGACGGCGCTGCGTGTGTCGATTTCGCCTTGTTGTGCCAGCTCCTCGTCGAAATCTTCTGCGGCGAGAATTTCCACGCCGCCGTCAACGCTGCGATTGCTGATAATGATCGCATCAGGGCCCAGGTCGTCGCGTACCAGACGCAGTGCCTTGCGAGTATCGGCGGCAAAATATCGTTTGATTTTCATGGTCAGACTTTTCCTTGTCTTCTATTTCTCACTGCATTTTCTGTGGCAGGAGACAAAATCCATTGTTGTTAATTCGAGCTTTGGGGTTTATCAGCGTTGCCCCCTCTCCCCAGCCCTCTCCCAGGGGAGAGGGGGCCGAGTAGTCAGAGACTGACGTTGTCCAAACCTATCCTCAGGCTGCGTGGTCGAGCCCCTGATTTCCGCCGATGCTTGCGACC
Source organism: uncultured Thiotrichales bacterium (assembly GCA_964596975.1). GTDB lineage: Bacteria > Pseudomonadota > Gammaproteobacteria > UWMA-0217 > UWMA-0217 > JALSHZ01. The sequence continues at coordinate 3,662 of CAZQXF010000010.1, forward strand.
ACTTTGAGTTGCTTGTTCTCGGCAATCTCGTTGAAGGCCAGCACCTTGAGCTGCGGCATCGATGGTTTGAACATTCTCGCTACCCATGGCCTTAGCTGTGGTGCCACCAGCAGTACGCTGGGTTGTCCGCTCTTATCCTGTTGTTGCACCGCGTTAAACAAAGATTCATGCAGCCTCGCGGATAGCCCGGGTTCGATCACCAGACCAGCGCCCGGGTTGTTATGCAATGACTGGAGCAATAACTGTTCCAACTCCGGGTCAAGGGTAATAACCGGGAGATCGTCGGTCATGCCATTGATCTGTTGTGTGATCAACCGCCGCAAAGCCACGCGGACGGCACTGGTCAGGGTGTCGGCATCTTGACTATTGACCGAGGCCTCCGCCAGCGTTTCGGCGATGGTGCGCATATCCCGCAATGGAATGCCGTCTTGTAACAGGTTTTGCAGTACCCGCACGATGGTGGACAGTGGCAGCGCTTTCGGTGTCAGATCTTCGACCAGCTTGGGTTCACGCTTGGCCAGTTTGTCGAGCAGTTTGCGCGTTTCCTCATGGCCGAGCAGATCGCCAGCATGTTCCAACAGCAGTTTGTTCATATGGGTTGCAATGACGGTGCTCGCATCGACCACGGTATAGCCGAGTACCTGTGCATGGTCACGGCGGGAAGGGTCGATCCACACCGCTTCCATACCGAAAGCCGGGTCAGTGACCGCGATACCTTGCAGGCCGGGCTGGGCACTACCGGGATTGATCGCCAGCTCCTTGTCAGGGTGGATGTTGCCGCGTCCTTCTGGAACACCCAGCAGGGTGATCTGGTATTCGCCTGGTTCAAGATCCAGGTTGTCCTTGATATGAACCGATGGAATCAGAAAACCCAGCGTCTCCGACAGCTTGCGCCGCACGCCCTTGATACGGCTCAGGACACTGCCATCCTGATCCTTGTCCACCAGTGGGATCAGTTTGTAGCCGACTTCCAGGCCGATGGTATCGACCGGTTTGACATCGTCCCAACTGAGTTCCTGTTCACCGGTGGCGGCCTGTTGCTCGTCCTCTGGTTGTGGTTCTTCCGCTGCGGCAGATGGATTATCGGGTTTCAGGTAGACGGCGGCGAATGCGGCGGCTCCGGCGAGCGTCAGAAATACCAGGTTTGGCATGCCGGGAATAATACCGAGCAATCCAAGCATGCCAGCGGTTACCCAAAGGCCCCGTGGATCGCTACACATCTGCGCCAACATTTGGCCACCCATGTCCTGCGAATCGGGCACCCGGGTGACGATGATCGCTGTTGCTGTAGACAGCAGCAGTGACGGAATCTGTGCGACGAGGCCATCACCGATGGCCAGCAGGGTATAGTTTTCGACAGCGGTGCTGAGCGACAGTCCGTGTTGGCCGAGGCCGATGGCCAGTCCGCCGATGATATTGATGAGTAGTATGAGAATACCTGCAATCGCATCGCCGCGGACGAATTTGCTGGCACCATCCATGGCACCATAGAAATCGGCCTCTCGGGTAATTTCCTCGCGTCGAATCTTGGCCTGCTCCTGGGTCAGGACACCGGCGTTGAGATCGGCGTCGACCGCCATCTGTTTGCCGGGCATGGCGTCCAGTGTGAAGCGGGCGGTGACCTCCGAGACGCGCCCCGCACCTTTCGTTACGACGACAAAGTTGATAATGACAAGAATGGCGAACACCACCAGCCCGACCGCATAGTTGCCGCCCACGACGAAGCTGCCGAAAGCCTCGATGACGTTACCGGCGGCAGCAGTGCCGCTGTGACCTTCGAGCAGGACGATCCTTGTCGAAGCGATATTGAGTGCCAGGCGCAGCAGCGTCGCCACCAGCAGAATGGTCGGGAAAGCCGAAAAATCCAGCGGTCGCATGGCATAGATCGCCGCCATCAGTACCACCAGCGACAGCGCGATATTGAAGGTGAAAAACAGATCCAGCAGCAGCGGGGGCATGGGCATGGTCATCATTGCCAATACCATGACAACCAGTATCGGTGCGGATAGCCCACTGCGGACGAAGGTCAAGGTCGATTTTTTATTGATGGCGTTATTCATTAGCGTTCAAACTTCGTGTTTTTCCGGTCGAGGTTGCGGAATTCCTCGGGAACTTCCAGGTCGTCCGGTTTGTGAATGTTGCGGGCAGCTGTTCCGAGCTGGTCGTTGATGCGATAGACATAGGCCAGCACTTTGGCGACAGCAATAAACAGGCCAGTGGGAATGTGCTGGCCGATTTCAGTCGAATAATAGAGCGCACGTGTCAGCGGCGGCGCAGAAAATAGCGGCACATTGTTTTTCTCCGCAACTTCGCGAATACGAAATGCGAGTTCATCTGTGCCCTTGGCGACCACAATAGGGGAGTCATCCTCACCATCACGGTAGCGGATCGCGACGGAAAAATGGGTCGGGTTGATCAGCACCACGTTCGCCGTCGGGACATCATCCAGCATGCGGCGCTGCGCCATCTCGCGCTGCATGGCCTTGACCTTGGCCTTCAGTTCCGGGTTGCCGTCGGTCTGCTTGAATTCATCCTTGATTTCCTGCCGCGTCATGCGCAACTTTTTATGATGTGACCACAGCTGATAGGGCACATCGATCGCAGCGACCAGCAGCAGGATGGTGCTGAAGGCAAGAAATTCCCACAGCATCATTTTTCCGCCGTGGATTATGCCCTGGTTGACGGGTTCGTTACTGAGGGTGAGGAATTTGTCAGAAAGTCCCCACAATAGCAGCGTGCCGACAGTACCAATCAGCGCAACCTTGGCAATGGATTTCACCAGTTCGATCAGTGCCTGGGTGCCAAATATCCGCTTGAACCCAGAGAGTGGGTTGAGTTTGTTGAACTTTGGCTTGGCAGCTGACATCGTGAAATTCCAGCCCCCCATGACCAATGGCCCGACAAATGCCGATACCAGTGTAATGAGCAGGAATGGTGCGACAAATACCAGTGCCTGCCATGTGTTGACTTTCAATGCTTCGATCAGGTGGTTACTGTCCAGCAACATTTCGCGTTCAAGCTGTAGATCAGCCACCATCAGCAGCCTCAGCTCATTGCCAAGATAGCCCCCGACCATGAAAAAGCTGATGGCTGCAATAATCAGCATTACGGTCGTGTTGAGCTCTCGGGAACGTGCAATCTGGCCTTTTTTCCTGGCATCGGCGATTTTTTTCGCCGTCGGTTTCTCATTGCGGTCCTGGCCGCTGTCCTGCTCTGCCATCAGGGAGCCCCCACGTAGCTGTGCATGCCGACAAAGGCTTCGTCCATCAGTCGCTCGAAGGTGGGAGCCAATACCGGTAAGGTCACGACCAGAATGATTAGCCCCGCAAACAATGTCAGCGGCAAGCCAATAGAAAAGATATTCATTTGTGGTGAAACCCGGGTCATGACGCCGAGCAGAATATTGATGCTCAGCAATGTCATCATTGCGGGTAGTGCCAACGAGATCGCGGCGAGAAAAATGACGCTGGAAGCCTCGATGACCAGCTGTAATCCCTCAGGCCCGGGGCCAGAAGGGCCGATTGGCATGTACGAAAAGCTCACGCTGATCAACTGAATCAATGCCAGGTGTCCATCGAACACCAGAAACAGCAGGCTGGCCAGTGTGCCGAGGAACTGGCCGACGACGGGGACTGATGTGCCATTTTGGGGGTCGGTCATGGTTGCCATGGCCAGCCCCATACTGGTGGAGATGGTCATGCCCGCCAGTGTCACGGCGCCGAAGATAAATTGCAGCAGCATGCCCAGGCCAATGCCGATCAGTAATTGCTGTGCGGTGATCAGCACGCCATCGGCCGACCAGGGTTCGATGGCTGGCGCCGGAGTGAGTGTAGGTAAGATGACCAAGGTGATAATAAACGCGGTCGCGATTCGTATGCGCATGGGCACATAGCGTGCGCCGATGACGGGCGTCACAATGAAAATCGAGGAAATTCTCACCAGTGGCCAGAAGAAGCTGCCGACCCAGCTGGTCAGTTCCGCTGTTGTCAGTACGATCGGGGTCATCCGATGACCTGAGGAATCTCGGTAAAAAGACGTTGGGTATAACTGATCAGTGTTCCGAGCATCCAGTGGCCGGTAGCGAAAATGACCACCACCAGCACCAGCAGTTTTGGAATAAAGCTCAGCGTCATTTCATTGATCGACGTGGCCGCCTGGAACATGCCGACCAGCAGGCCGATAGCCAGTGCCGCGCCAAGCATGGGCGCGCACAGCATTACCGTGAGCATCAAGGCATCCTGGCCGATTGTCATTACAGTTTCCGGTGTCATGTCGTCACGTCCTTGTGCGTTGTTTCAATGGAACTTCAGCGTCGTTTGTTGGGTGCACCCCGTGGGCTGGGTGCCGACCAGCTGCTCACCAATTGCGCCAATGCTGGGCACACGTGCGACTACCCTGACCCGTAGATTGGGCGAAGCGCGGCGTGCTCAACAAACGCGCTGCTGCCTACGCGGTGTAAAAACTCCCCGCCAGCGTACCGAGTATCAGCGACCAGCCATCGACCAGTACAAAAAGCATTAATTTGAATGGCAAAGAAATCATCATCGGCGACAGCATCATCATCCCCATCGACATCAATACGCTGGCAACCACCAGGTCGATAATCAGAAAGGGAATGAACAGCAAAAAGCCGATCTGGAATGCGGTTTTCAATTCGCTGGTGATAAACGAAGGTACCAGTACCGCAAAGGGAACCTGATCAGGGGAGTCGAGCTGGTCGGTGCCCGACAGGTTCAAAAACAGCGCCAGGTCGGTCTCCCGCGTCTGGTTCAGCATGAAATCCATCAGTGGCTGTTTGCCTTTTTCGAGCGCCTGCGTCGCAGTGATCTTTTCGTCCATATAAGGCGCGATGGCGTTGTCGTAAACCTTGCTGAAAACCGGTTGCATCACGAACAGCGTGAGAAAGAGCGCCAGACCAAGCAGAATCTGGTTCGAAGGCGTTTGTTGCGTTCCCAGTGCCATACGCAGGATGGCGAGGGAAATGACGATGCGCGTAAATGAGGTCATCATCATCAGCGCGGAAGGCAATAGTGCCAGCCCTGTCATCAGGCCAAGGGCCTGCAATGTCAACGAGTAGGTTTCACCCTCGGGTCCGGGCTGAACGCTGATCGCAGGTAGCCCGGGGGCTGCCAGCAGTTGGCCTGCGGGCAGCAGTAGCGTGAATGCAACAATCCATTGGCTCATGGTAGGTAGCTTCATGTCGGTTCCACTTCCGTGCCGTTGCTGTCGAGACTTTTTTGCAGCTGCGCCTGAAAATCCGCACTGCGTTTGCGATCGGCGGCGGGGATGGTGTGCAAGGTTTGTATTCTTTCCTGCGTCACACCGATCAGCACCTGATCTCCGCTGACGTCCACCAGTACGATGCGTTCGCGGTTGCCGACGGACAGGGTCGCAGTGACCTTGAGCTTTTCCATGCCATCTTTGGAAACGGTGCCAACGCCCATGTTGCGCATGATCCAGGCCATGGCAATGAACAGAATGATCACCAATGCCAGCCCACCGCCCAGTTTAATCAGATAGCTGGCATCGAATATGTGTCCACTGGCCAGCGGGGGGGTGTCAGCGGCGAAGCCAAGCGCCGGCATCGCGGTGATGAGAAGGACTGTCAGAATCGAATAACGCATGTCGTTAACGTAGCTTCTTGACGCGTTCCATCGGGCTGATGACATCGGTCAGGCGAACGCCAAAGCGGTCATCGACCACAACCGCTTCGCCCTTGGCGACCAGGGTACCGTTGACGAGAATATCCAACGGTTCATCAGCCATTTTTTGCAGCTCTACAACTGATCCACTCTTGAGTTGCAGCAGGTCGCGAATACTCATGCGAGTTCGGCCGAGTTCCATCGACAGTGTGACCGGAATATCCAGTACGATATCGATGTTGTGACCTTCCCTGTTGTCACCAGGGCCGTCGGAAAATTGCCCGGCGGTGTTGCCGGTGGCGACGTTCTGCGTTGCGGTATTGCTGTCATTCATAATCTTTTCTCTATTGTTGATAGGAATCCGAGTCGACCACCTTCGCCGATATCATGCCGTTGGCGGCCCCAATCGTGGCCTCGAAAAGCGGGATGTTTTCTGCAAGGAACTTCGCCCGGTTGCCCTTGCCCAGCGGGATAAAGTCACCTTCCTTCAGGCTCAGCAGCTCGCCTAGCGACAGCTCGGTCTCAGCGATCACCCCTTGTAGCTCGACTGGGGCATCGATGACCATGTCGGCGAAATGCTGGGCCCAGTCGGCGTCGCGCTCCTCGGGTTTGTCGAGAGCCGCGGTGAGTGCAGCGCGTGCCGGTTCGATCGAGGCATAAGGAATCGAAATATGCAGTTCACCACTGCCATGGGTCAGCTCGATCTTGAATTTTGTCACCAGCATGACTTCAGCCGGATTCGCCGGGCTGGTGATTTCAGTACTGAGTTCACTGCGCACATATTCAGGTTGCAGTGGAAAGGTTGGCTGCCAGGCATCGGCAATGGTTTGCAGAGTGACCTCCAGCAACCGCTCGATGATCCGTTGCTCGGTGGGTGTGAAGGTGCGCCGCAAGGTTTTCTTGGACTGATGCCCGCTGCCGCCGAAGAAGCAGTCGACCAGCGTAAAGACAAGCCCACCCTCCATCGCGATAATCGACGAGGCGGGGAGGGGATGGAGTTTGATACGGCTGATGCTGACCGATGCCGGCAAGCTGTGCGTATACTCCTGGAACTTGTAGGTGGTGAAGTCTTCGACCATCACCTCGACCGGCTGGTGCAGTAAAAGCGATAGATTGGGGGCAAGCTCTGTCGCGATTCGATCGTTGATCACCGCCATCATCGGCAGGCGCGCATTCAGTTTGTGCGCTGGATGTGCGAAATCGTATTTTATGGCTTGGCCGGGCTCGCGGTCGTCCATTGTTTCGACGGCAAGATCACCTTCGGAAACGCCTTTCAGGAGGGTTTCCATCTCATCCTGGCTGATCAGTTCGTCGACGCTCTCGCTGCCAGCGGCAACAACCGTGTCATCAGATGCCAGGTTGTCCTGCGCCTCAGCCTCCGACGCTGCGGCAGTCTCAGCTTGTGCCGTATCGTTAACGTCAGCTGTCTGTTCTTTTTCTTCCGCTTCTGCTTTAACGTCCTGATTGTCGTCTTTTTCTGATTCAGACATGATCCCTGTCCTTGATGAAGCGTATGCGTCGTTGTAATTGGTTTCAGGCAGTTCGAGGCATCGGTCTGCCGTTGCCGATACCTCGTAGCCGGTGGTTACTGCATGACAAACTTGGTGAAGAAGATTTCGTCGATACCTTCCGAGCCGTAGCGCTCCTTCATGATTTCCTGCACCGTCTCCAGCGCTTTTTCTCGTAGCACTTCCTTGCCTTCATTGGTTTGCAGCGCCTTCACATCCTGGGCATTGAGCAGCATCAGCAGGTTATTGCGAATGACCGGCATGTGCTGCTCGAAAGCAGCAACGGCTTCGCCGTCCGTTGTCGACGCGGACATGTCGACCTGCAACATATTCGGGCGTGAATGGGTGGGCAGGGTGACGATAAATGGCTTCATCTTGATGTATTGCGCCTTCTTGTATGGGTTTTCGGGGGCTGGCGCGACTTGTGCGGTGGCTTCGGCCTGTTTGCTCATGCCACCGGTCAGGAAGAGGGACAGCCCGACGGATACACCAATCAAGGCGATTGCACCGCCACCGATCATCAGCATTTTTTTCATTTGCTCTTTCCTTGCAGTTATTGGATTTAGCCCGATTCATTAATGAAACGGCGTTTTAGGTAAATGTGTTACTAAGTATGCAAGCACCATGCCATGTTTCTTTAGGCAGCTTGTCGTGAAAATGGGTCGGGCTGGCGGTGGCTTGAGAGGCCGGTGCAGGGAGATGACGTTATATTGACTGGCGCGTGATCAACGGGGAATGGGGTGACGGTTTTTCGGCGCTGCGGCGGGGATGGGTGAGGGATTTGTTCTTGGGAATGGTGCCTCCCGTTCAGACGGTGCCGAACTACGGCACCGTCTGAAAGTTGGTAGGTTGGGCAAAGCGCAGCGTGCCCAACAACGGCCTTGGTGTTGTACCGGCCCGTGGTTGTTGGGCACGTCACTATCGTTCCTTTGCCCAGCCTACCTGAGCTCTGTGGCAGACTCGTGTTCAGGCAAAGGTGTCGAGCAGCGATACACTCCCGCTCATCAGATTGGCGGCGGAGGCCGCCGGCACGATAGCTGCCGCGTCATTGTCTTCTTCGGCAGGAAGGATGGCGTCACCGCTGAACGAGGATTCGTCATCAGCGCCGTGCTGTCCTGCCTGCTGATCCCGTCCCTGGTCGGCCATGTCGATGTTGGCATTGCTGAAACCTTGATCGGCCAGTTCTGAGCGCAGACGAGGCAGGGCGGCTTCGAGGGTGTCGCGGGTAATCTGGTGAGTTGCGTTGATTTGCAGCGACAAATGATCCTTGTTCATCGACAGATCAATCTTTACCGGGCCGAGTTCGGCTGGATTGATGCGGATCTGGGCGGATTTGATGTTGTTGGCATTCATCCACTGAATATTCTGGCCAAATGCAGCTTCCCACCCCTTTTCGGTTACGTTGAGGGGCTGAGGCGCTGTGTGAATGGCGTGCTGGCCGGCGGCAGTTGCGGTACTTCTATCGAGCCGGGCCGTCATTGCAGCGATGTCGATCGATTGGTTGCTGGTACTGTTGCTACCATCGTTTGCCCGTGCCGTCGCATTTTCGGCATACGCCTGAATCTGGCGCAGTTCTGCAAGACGGTCGGCGCTCAAGGTTGCTGCTGAAGTAGCAGGAATCGTCTCCGGCTCGTCATTGGCTTGTGCAGGCAGGTTGCTTGCCGCTTCGTCCTTGACGACATTGCGGATGGCGTTTTGCAGTACGCCAGAACTGGTGGCTGGGACAACGTTGCTCTGAGCCTGCTCCGCGTTGAGGCTGGTGGCGGTGACGCCCGATGTGGCTGGCATGATCTCAGCTGCATCGTCAGCCAGGCCGGTGTCGAGCGGCTGTGTGTATGGTCGTGTATTCAACGCCGCAATTTCCACGCGGGAAGCGGCTTTTTGAGAAGCATCAACGGCGACCGGTCCTGCATATTGGCCTGCTTGCAGTGCGGCTAATTCGGTAATACCTGCTGTCGTCTCTTCATCGCCAGGCGGCTGTTGGGCCACGGCTGTTGTGGTAGCTTCAACGGCAACCGGTTCGATCGCAATCGGTTCCGCAAGGTCTGCATCAGTCAGTGCATAAGCCTCGATGCCAGCGTCTGCTGTGAACAGATCCGTTACCGGGTAGGTCTCACCGTCGAAATCAGCATCTGCGGCGACAATGGGCTGGTCATCTGATGACTGGTCGGCTTTTTCCGGGGGGGTGACAAAGGTGGGTTCCCAGCTATCGTCTTGTGCTGTGCGTGACTGCTCATTGCGGCGTTCCACCGGGTTGTCTTTGCCGGAGGGGGGCAGCTTTTTTCCAGCGGTGGCAGCACTGGTTTCCGTGCGGCTATTCTGATTGACGAAAATTTCCTTGAACCCTTCGCCAGGGTTTCCCGGTGTATTGACGAAAATCTGTGACGTGCCTTCCAGTGGAATACTGCCGGGTGAGAAAATCTGGTTTGCCATGATTGATACATCCCTGTCTTGATGTGTCCCGGCTTCCTGCCGGGGTCATTGTCTTTCCTGCTGACAATCAATTAAGGCAATATTTCTGCCAGTTCTCGACTGCCAAGCGTGATCTGTTTAACAGCTCAACCGTTGCTTGCTTTGTATACGCGATTGTCTTGTTCGATTTGTTCATAGCGCTCGATTTTGTTACGTAATGCCGCCATCTTCTTGTCCAGCAAGTTTTCCAGCGCGTCGCGGCGGTTTCTTGCGTGGTGCCAGTCTTGTTCATGGCGTTTTGCCAGCGATTGAATATCAGAGGCTTTTTCGTGTTGTGCAGCGATGGCTACGTCGAGCTGTGAGATGAAGCGTTGTTTGTTGATGAGCTGTGAAATATTGATGTTGTTACTGTGGGAAAGGTCACCATGGTATTCGTCACGATAGTTTTTCAGTAGTTGCAGTTGGTTTTCCGCTTGTTGTTTCAAGCGTAAGGCCTGGGCCAGCTGAGCTTCTTTTTCTTCCTGCTGGCGGATGGCAATACCTAGAATGGGCTTGAGTCGTTGGGGTGACTTCATGGTTGATGCGATAACTCCCTTGGATAGCGGTTGTTCCTGAGTCGTTTCGGTCTGCAACGGATTGAGGGGCAGGCGCCTGGTGCAATGTCATGGCTGTTTGAATCCCCCCTGTCCCCCTTTGCGAAAGGGGGGA
>CAZQXF010000010.1:14031-20942 GCA_964596975.1 uncultured Thiotrichales bacterium
CCCCCTTTGCGAAAGGGGGGAATTATCAAGCTGTCTGTTTGAACGCCAATCTGGATTCCGACAGATTTCCGGTGTTCGAATCCCTTTGGTCAGGATGTCATTAGTGTTGCATATCAGCGATGAGAATTAGCGGCAGCAGTTCAGGTCTGTGCTGTCGCCGTTGGCGTGACGGCCATTTCGAGAGTTTGTTGGCTTTCCGTGAAGGTGACTGCTTCGTCTGGCGCCTGCCGAAGAAAACTCGTCAGCCGTGGGAACTGGGCGATGGCCTTGTCGAGTTCGGGGTTGGAGCCTTGCTGGTAGATGCCCATGTTGATCAGGTCGCGGTTTTCCTGGTACAGGCTGTAAGTGGCGCGGAATTTCTGCGCAGCGACGCGCTGCTTGGGGGTGGCGATGGTTTGCATCAACCGGGATACGGAAGCTTCGATGTCGATGGCAGGGTAGTGCCCCGATTCAGCCAGCGAGCGGGATAATACAATGTGGCCGTCGAGCACGGCGCGGGCGGAATCGACCACCGGGTCGTTTTGATCGTCACCCTCGGCGAGCACGGTGTAGATCGCAGTGATCGAGCCGCCATAGTCGTCGCTGGAGCCTGCGCGTTCGACCAGCTGGGGCAGTTTGGCGAAGACCGAGGGTGGGTAGCCCTTGGTGGCTGGCGGTTCGCCGATGGCCAGTGCGATTTCACGCTGCGCCTGGGCGAAACGTGTCAGTGAATCGACCAGCAGCAGCACGTCTTTGCCCTGATCGCGAAAATACTCGGCAATGCTGGTGGCGACCATGGCGCCGTGCAGGCGTTGCAGTGGCGGGTTGTCGGCGGGTACGGCAACGACGACGGCATTTTCCATCCCCTCTGTGCCCAGAATGTCGCGGACGAATTCATTGACCTCCCGGCCACGTTCCCCGATCAGACCGACGACCGTGACATCAGCGGCGGTATTACGGGTCATCATCCCCAATAGCACGCTCTTGCCGACGCCACTGCCGGCGAACAGTCCCATGCGTTGGCCGCGGCCAATGGTCAGCAGGCCGTTGATGGCGCGCACGCCGACATCGAGTGGCTCGTGAATCGGTGTGCGGGCGAGGGGGTTGATCGGTTTGGCGGTGAGTGGTTGCCAGCGCGCCGTGCGGATGGGACCCTTGCCGTCCAGCGGATGGCCGTGGGCGTCGATGACGCGACCGAGCAGTTGCGGCCCGACTGGAATTTCGAGTTTTTGCCGGCTGGGTGTGACCAGCGCGCCGGGGGTGATGCCGTGGGTGTCGCCGGTCGGCATCAGATAGGTCTTGTCGCTGCTGAAGCCGACTACCTCGCATTCCACGGCTTCGGCGCCGGGCGATTCGATCAGGCAGCGCGCACCCACCGCCGCGCGCACGCCGACGGCTTCCAGTGTGAGGCCGGCCATGCGTTCGAGCTGACCTTTGACGACCGGGGCGATTGGCGGCAGGTGCTCGCGGTAAGCCTTGAGGCGTTCTGCCCAACGGCTGTCTGGATGTGTGTCTGGCATCGTTTGCTCGCGGTCAGCCTTTGGCGGGGGCAGGGGAGGCGGATTTTCGTGCCTTGTCTGCTTTCTTGCTTGCGGTGGTATCGCCGTCCCGATGGCCGCCGAGCATATCGACCGCAAGACGTGATATCAGCGCATCGACGCTGGTATCAACGAATGAAGCGTCGGTGTGTATCTTGCAGTCACCCTGTTTCAATGCCGGGTCGTCGATGATTTGCCAGTGCTGGGTGCGGTCGTTATCGTGGAGCATTTCCCGCAGTACCTGTGCATCGCTGGGGCAGAGGTGAATCATGATTTTCTGGGTATTACTGGGCAGTTGTTTAATGGCTTCGCGAATCAGCCCCATCAGGTGTTTCGGGTCGATGCTGATTTCACGCCGCAGGATTTGCCGCGCCACCGCCAGTGCCAGTTCGAGCAGCTCGGTTTCCACCTGGCGATCGATCTGCGCCACCGGGTTGGCGATGAAAGTGAGGCTGGCTTCGAGCTTTTCGCGCAGCCGAGCAATTTCGTTGCGTGCCGCTTGCTGGCCTTCTTCGTAGCCTTCGCGGAAGCCTTCCTGCTGGGCCGCTTCGCGGATGGCCAAGGTATCGACGTCCTGTGCGGTGGCACTGAAGCTGGTGGCGACAAACTCGCTGTCACCCTCGTTGCTGCCGTCGAACTCCGGCGGTTGCCAGCGCAGACCGCTGGCTGCCTTGTCGCCGCGAATCACCTTAGACATATTCGTCATCTTTGCTGCCCAGCGCTATCTGACCTTCTTCAGCCAACCGTTGCGCCATGGCCATGATGTCTTTTTGTACTTCCTCGACTTCGCGCAGCCTGATCGGGCCCATGGCATCGAGATCGTCGCGCATCAGCTCGGCGGCATTCTTGGACACGTTGCGGAACACTTTTTGCTGGATTTCCGGTGAAGTGCCCTTCAATGCGCGGACGATTTTCTCCTGCGGAATTTCACGCAGCAGCAGCTGCATGCCTCGGTCGTCCAGCGCGAGGAGGTTCTCGAAGACGAACATGTTTTCCTGAATTTTCTCGCTCATGTCGTCGTTGTCTTCTTTGAGCGCTTCGAACACGCGCGCTTCGGTCGCGGACGACACGGCATTGAGAATTTCCGCCGCCACCTTGATGCCGCCAAGACCGGAGACGATGACCTCGGGCTCCTCCTCGAAGCGCCGCTGCATCACCTGGTTGAGTTCATCGATGGCGGCAGGGTGCACCGAGTCGAGCTTGGCGACGCGCACCATGACATCGGTCTGTACTTCGGGGGGCAGCAGGTCGAGTACCTGGCCGGCCTTGCTGTGGCTCACATGCGCCAGCACGATGGCGATGATCTGCGGATGTTCGTCGCGCACGATATTGGCGATGGCTCGCGGATCCATCCAGTTCAGCGTATCCAGGCCGCGTGGCTCACCATCGGCCTGGATCTGGGCCATGACGTTGTTGGCCTTTTCCCGCCCCATGGCTTGCATCAGCGCCTTGTAGAGAAACTCGTTGGTGCCGATCGACAGTGACGATTGCTCGCCCAGGTTTTCCATGAAGCGGTCGAGCACGCCCTTGATTTCACGCTGGGTGACACTCTTCAGTGAGGTCATGGCCATACCAAGCGCCTGGACCTCCTCCGGATCCATATGCTTGAGCACTTCGGCGGCTTCCTGCTCGCCGAGTGACATCAGCAGGATGGCCGCGCGTCCCGGGCCATCCAGGTTTTCCAGCGGGTCACCACCCATGTTCGGTGCGCCGGGAATCTTGTCAGGCATTGTTGGCTACCCAGTCTTTAATGAGTTTGGCAACCCGTTTCGGATCTTCGTTGGCAAGGCCGCGCGCCAGGTTGAGTACGTCACCATAAGCATGTGGTGGCGCGTCCAGGCGTGCCGGTTGGCCGTTGGCAGTGGATGTCAGTGATACCTGGTCATCGGCCAGATCGCTATCGCTTGCGGCAGTGGTCGCATTATCCTGTTCAGGTGCGTCCAGCTTCTGGGCTTCCGGGCGCAGGTTGCGCACGGCCGGGCGGGCGACCAGCAATACCAGCAGAATCAGTGCGATACCGATCAGCAATTGCTTGGCCATGCTCCACAGCCAGGGCTGCTCCCAGATCGCAGGGCCGGCCACTGGCTCTATGTCCTCTACAGGCTGGAATGGCTGGTTGAAGACCACCACGCTGTCACCGCGTTTTTCGTCGTAGCCGACGGCTTCCTTGACGATATTGGTGAGCATGGCCAACTCCTCTTCGCCGAGCGGCTTTTTTACCGTTTCGCCGGTGGCCTCATCGACGACCGTTTTGTGATCGACCAGCACAGCCACCGAGATGCGCTTCAGTTGGCCCACGGTGTCACGGGAATGGCTGATGGTGCGATCCAGTTCGTAGTTGCGAACCGCCTGGGTGCTGATATTGGTTGGGACGCTCTCCTTTTCGCCATTGGCCTTGTCTGTTTTCGTCGTGCCAGCGCCTGGAGGCTGATTCGACAGCGCGCCGGGGATGCCGATGGCGGCGGTGGTGCCACGAGACTGATTCTCCTGGGTCTGTTCCGAGCGAATCTTGGCGGGATCGCCATCATAGGCTTCGCGCGTAGTTTCTTTGTAGGTGAAGTCCACGTCGGCGTTCACTTTGGCGCGTACCTTGCCAGCCCCGAGGATAGGCGTCAGCAGCTCTTCGATACGCTGGGAATAGCGGTTTTCCAGCTTCTGCCGGAAGTCGAGCTGTTTGCGCGCAGCGCCAAGGCCATCGGTATCGGCGCCATCGGACAACAGGCGGCCCCACTGGTCGACAATGGTGACAGCATTCGATTCCATGTACGGAATGCTGGAGGCGACCAGGTGGATGATCGCTGAGACCTGTTCGTTCTCCAGGCTGCGGCCCGGCATCAGTTTGATCATCACCGATGCAGAGGGTTTGGCGCGATTGCGGATGAACACCGATTGTTTCGGAATGGCCAGGTGAACCCGTGCTGTGTCGATATTCTTCATGCTAGAGATCGTGCGCGATAGCTCGGTCTCCATGGCGTGATGGTAGCGTGCGTTCTCGATAAAGCGGCTGGTACCGAGGCTTTGATCCTTCTGCAGCATTTCGATGCCGACCGCGTCACTGCCACCGATGCCGCTGGCGGCAAGTTTCAGACGCAACTGGTCGAGCTGGTCGGCGGGTACCAGCACCATGCCGGTGCCGCTCTGAATCTCGAAGGGGATGTTTTCGGCGCGCAGCAGATCGGTCACGGTGATGGCATCCTGCTGCGTCAGATTGCTGGCGACTGGAACCATGGTCGGTTTCATCGCCCACAGCAGCATGGCCGCACCGAGCGTAATCACGCCGGCCAGGGCCAGCAACGAGCTCAGGTGGCGGTACCATGCGCCGCTGGCGAGAAACGCCTTGACCTGATCGCCTGGTGACAGCGTCACGGCATCGGTGCCGGTTGCGGCATGGGTGTTGGATTGATTCATTGAATTCGTCTTCTGTTAGCGTGTGGCTGTGACGCTTGCTTAAAGCGGCATGCTCATAATGTCGTTGTAGGCCTTCAACAGATTCTTTCTGACTTGCACCAGCGCTTCGAACGCGATACTAGCCTTCTGTTTCTCGATCATGACCTGTGCCAGATCCACGTTGGGATCTTCCATTTCAAAGCGTTCAGCGAGTTTTGCCGCGATTTTCTGGCGCTCGTTCACATCCTTGATGGACTGTTTCAGCAGCGTGCCGAACTCACCCCCCTTGGCGCTGGCATCAGGCGCTGTAGCCGACATGCCCGCCTGTTTGGCGATTTCCCTTAATTGTGTGAGCAGCTGGTTAGTATTGATTGCGTCCATTACAAACCTCCCCGAAACTTGTTAAGACCCCTGAACGTCGTGGTAACGAAAGTGCAGAGGGTAAACGGCAAGTGCGCCGGCTTCCGTGGTGCAGGGTGACTGACTCAGGCGGTCGGCAGCTGGATGCCGCGTTCGCGCATTTTGGCCAGCTTGTAGCGCAGCGTGCGCGGGCTGATGCCAAGCTGCTCAGCGGCCTTCTTGCGGCTGCCATTGCCGTTTTGCAGCGCCTTGAGAATCAGATCGAACTCATGGGATTTCACGTCTGACACGAGGTTGTTTTTCTCCGCGAACATTGGGGCGTTGGCGCCGGTCGGGCTCTGGAGTACGCCGGCGGATTCGAAATGCAGGTCCTCCGGGCGGATTTCGACGCCATTGCACAGCACCAGTGCACGCTGGATGACATTGCCCAGTTCGCGCACGTTGCCTGGCCATTCGTACTGTTCCAGCAGTTCGCAGGCGGCGTGGCTCAAGCCAGGTTCGCTCTGGCCAACCATGGTATGCAGGCGGATCATCTGTTCTGCCAGAGGGATGATGTCCGCCGGGCGTTCACGCAGCGGCGAGATGTGCATCGGAAAGACATTCAGCCGGTAGAACAGGTCCTCGCGGAAATTGCCGGCTTTGACCTCTTCCATCAGCCGACGGTTGGTGGTCGCCAGCACTCTTACGTCCAGCTCGATCGTCGTGCGTCCGCCAAGGCGCTCGACTTCGCGTTCCTGCAAGACGCGCAACAGCTTGGCCTGCAATGCCAGATCCATTTCCGATATTTCATCCAGTAGCAGGGTGCCGCCCTGGGCCATTTCGAATTTGCCAGGGTTGGATTGCACCGCACCGGTATAGGCGCCTTTTTCGTGGCCAAATAGTACGGCTTCGAGCATGTTTTCAGGAATTGCCGCGCAGTTGATGGCAACGAAGGGTTGTTCGTGGCGTGGTGAGTGCTGGTGGATGTAGCGGGCCAGCACTTCCTTGCCGGTGCCGCTTTCGCCGCTGATCAGTACGGAAACCTCGTTGGCGGCGACTTTGCGTGCCAGCTTCAGCAGCTGGGTGGAGGCGGGATCGCGAGCGATAATACCGTCGGTGACGGGTTTGGGTTGTGCGTCGCGGGTGACACGGGCGACGAGTTCCAGCAGGAACTCGGTGTCGATTGGCTTGACGAGGTAGTCGGCCGCACCTTCGCGCATGGCACTGACCGCACGCTCGACAGTGCCAAAATCGGTCATCAGTACCACGGGCAGATCGGGGAACAGGTTGCGTGTGAGTTGTAGCAGTTCACGACCGCTGACCGGCGTCATTGCCTCTTCGCAGAGCAACAGGTCGTAGTCCTGATTTTCAAGCTGTGTGATGGCGGCCTTGCTGTCACCCAGGGTATCGACCTGGTGGCGGTAGGAGGCGAGGGTATCGGCCAGCGCCTTCACATAAAGCTTTTGTTCACCAACGATGAGAATACGTCTTTGCGACATGTGTTTACTGCTCCCTTTGTCATTATGCTTCCGCGATCCGGCGAAAGTGTTGTCTATCTTGCTGTGTGCCTGCCCGATTACAGCTGTGGCCAATTGTTTATGCCTGTAGCCCCTCGATCGGGTCGAGGTGACGGAATCTCGCCCGTCACCCCTCCCACACCACCGGACA
>CAZQXF010000011.1:0-20222 GCA_964596975.1 uncultured Thiotrichales bacterium
TCACTGCTCACCGTCACGTCTGCACGGCCTGGTGCCGTCAACAGCATAGTGGGGAGCAGGATTGCGGCGATGATGGACTGGCGTGGCATTGTGGCGTCTGACTGGGAGTTCGGAACAGTATAACCCGAATCGGCCGCTGCCTATCTTGTGGTACCGGAAGTGAGTCGCATCACAGCCAAATGTAGGTGGAGTATCATAGCTAGCGTCTGGTTGAAGTTATCGACGGGGGGCGAGTATTACCCCGCGGCTGGTTTCACAATACCGGACATGCCTTTGGTAACCAGTATATTGATCTATGAATATTAGATATATCAAAACCTTATTCTTATTTATTCTTGTTGTTTCAAGCTTTTTTCTGACCGGTTGCATGACGTTTGGCGGCGGCTCGGCCAAAGCAGTGAGGCCGGATGGTCCTCAGCCTACTCAGGAGAAGGTGTTTTTCGTCACTGACCGGGCGCCGGTTTCGGGGCGAGACTATTTTGGCTCGGAGCGGGCCGATCTGAGTTTTGGGGTTGCCAATGTGGCCATTCCACCGGGGCATTTGATGGGACGGCATGAGGAACCTTCGTTGCTCAAGTTCGAATGGTCGCCCGATGAGCACAAGCATATCAAGCTGAAATCGGTCAATACATTGACCCAGGATGAGTTTACCCAGCGTCTGATCGACGCGGTGGAGGCCTCGCCAGGGGGCAAGGTGATGATTTTTGTGCATGGGTACAACGTCGACTTCCCCGAAAGCGCGAGGGTGCTGGCGCAGTTTGCGAAGGATCTGAAATTTCGCGGTCCGGTGATTCTGTTCAGTTGGCCATCGCGCGGCAGCCTGACGGGGTATTCGGTCGACAGTACCAATGCCGAGTGGGCTTCGTCGCACTTCCTCAAGTTGCTCAACGCCATGCTCGATCGAATTCCCGCGCAGGACATCTACCTTGTCGCCCACAGCATGGGGAACCGGATTGTTGGCAGCGCCGTGACCGCACTGGCCAGTGACCGGCCCGTAGGCGATCTGGCCAAAATTCGTGAATTGATCATGATTGCGCCCGATATTGATGCCGATGTGTTTCGCAACAACATGGCGCCACGTCTGGCGCGTACCGGCATTCATATCACCCTCTACGCTTCGAGTAATGATCGGGCATTGATGGCCTCGAAGGCGTTCAACGGGTATGCGCGTGCGGGTGATGCCGGTGATGGGTTGGTGATTGTCGATGGCGTTGAAACCATCGATGCGAGTTCCATATCCAGTGGTTTGCTCGGACATTCCTATTTCGCTGAAGACCGGCGGGTGATGGAGGATATTTTCAGTCTGCTGCAAACCGGCCAACGTGCGGACAATCGTTTTGCCCTCGGACGCGCTGAAAAGGATGGTAAGCGTTACTGGATTTTCAGGCAGTAGATGGTCCGATAGCCGATGACTTCGGGTCGTGGTAAAGCAGCTGCTCACCCTGATGCGCGCCGATGTCTGCCCAGCGCGTCACTGGAAAACGAATCTGGATGCAGGCGCAGGTACGCATGTCGGTCGCTGGTCCTGCGGTAACAAGGTGGTCGGCGAGGTAGGAAATGCCGGGATTGTGGCCGACCAATGCGACGCGCGAGTGCTGATCGTCGAGCGCTCTCACCAGATCGAAGAGTGTCGACAGGGACGCGAGATAGATGCTTTTGTCTGCTGTGATGGCCGTATCCGGTATGTTGAGCGCCTTGGCCACCGCCTTCGTCGTTTCCAGCGCACGTTGCGCCGGGCTGGTGAGGATTTGATCAAAAGTGATGTCTTGGGCTGCCAGCCACTCGCCGAGTTCCGGGGCGTTTTTCCTCCCGCGCTTGTTGAGCGGGCGATCAAAGTCGGGCAGCGGCTGATCCCAGCTGGATTTGGCGTGGCGGATGAGGGTCAGTGTTCGGTGAGGAGAGTTCACGGTGTGTTGTTCCACTAGCATGAGTATGGACAGTTTATAGCGCAATCGCCGCGAAAATTCCTTCTCCCCAACCCTTTCCCCTCGAGGGGAGAGGGGGTACCGAAACGGATC
The DNA here is from genome assembly GCA_964596975.1 of uncultured Thiotrichales bacterium. Classification (GTDB taxonomy): domain Bacteria; phylum Pseudomonadota; class Gammaproteobacteria; order UWMA-0217; family UWMA-0217; genus JALSHZ01. The sequence continues at coordinate 2,019 of CAZQXF010000011.1, forward strand.
GAATGAATATCTTTGACGCGCTACCTGTGGCTAAAGGTGCTTACGTGGTTTGGCTTGAGGCAAACGCGCATAGCCGGGTGACGATCGGCAGGCTGGGGACGATGCAGCTTCAGCCTGGCTACTACGCCTATATTGGCAGTGCGATGGGCCCTGGCGGGATACGCGCGCGGCTGCGTCATCATCTGCATATTGCAGTACGACCACGCTGGCATGTTGATTACCTGCGTGCAGCCTGCGATGTCTGTGAATTGTGGTACGGCGTGACCGAGGACAAGGGCGAGCACCGCTGGGTGGCGGCGATAGCTGATTTGCCCGGCGCGATGCTTGCGATGCCCGGCTTTGGTGCCAGCGACCATCCGGGCGCGACACATCTGTTTCGTTTCGATGCTGTCCCCTCGGTCGAAGCGTTTGTCACGCAGTTGTGGCGTTCTTCCGGGGCAGGTAATGATTCCCCGGAGATTACCCGCGTTCTCGTGCCGGCAGAAATGTAACCGGGATGTTAATCGGCAGTAGAAAAACACCGCGACGCGGCATAGAATCAGGGCTTCCCCACCAAATTGCGGATATGCCACCGGCGTGAATCAGCTGCCTGCTCGTGCCCAAACCCGGATCTCTCAGCGGATGGCGAGATGGTAGCGAAGGTCTTTCGATCTGGTGAGTCATCGTGCCTGATCCCGCCACGCAGCGACGGATGATTTTTCCGGCCGCCAGCAACCAGCCGCGAGGACTGCGGGTTCTTTTTTTCACCGAGATGTGGGAGCGCTTCAGCTACTACGGCATGCGCGCCCTGCTGGTGCTCTATCTTGTCACTGGTCTTGCTGTTGAACGCGAAGATGCGCTGAAACTCTACGCCATCTATACGGCTTTCGTGTACCTGACGCCGATTCTTGGCGGCCATATCGCCGACCGCTGGCTGGGTGCGAACCGTGCTGTTCTGGTGGGCGGGCTACTGATGTCGATGGGGCATTTCACCATGATGTTCCCCGACAAGCTGTACCTGGCGTTGACGTTGCTGATTATGGGCAATGGCTTTTTCAAACCCAATATCTCAACCATGGTCGGACGGCTCTATGGCCGGGATGATCCGCGTCGTGATGGTGGATTCACGCTGTTTTACATGGGCATCAATCTGGGGGCATTTCTGGCTCCCCTGATCTGTGGTGCGTTGGGGGAGAAGCTCGGATGGCACTACGGTTTTGGTGCTGCCGGTGTCGGCATGCTGCTGGCGGTACTGGTGTTCAGCCTCGGGCAGGGCGTGTTGCAGCGCGAGTCGGCAGTCAGCCAGAAAACAACGCTGCAAGACTGGCTGATCGTGATGTCGGTGACATGGGGATTACTATTGCTTGCGGCGCTTGGCGTCACTTTCTGGGAGAACATCGACGCCTTCTGGAAGGGGTTGCCGAAATCGGGGCGTGTGGCATTGCTGACTGTTCTTGTCGCCGTTGCCGTGTTGGAGCACTTTTTGCGGCGCAAGCGCTCGGCGCTTCGTTTGACACGCATTGAAATCCACCGGGTGTTTGCGATACTGATTCTTGGTTTCTTTGTTGTGCTGTTCTGGATGGGTTTTGAACAGGCTGGTGGCACGATGAACCTGTTTGCGCTCGACTATACCGATCGCAGGGTTTTTGGCTGGGTGATTCCGGCAAGCTATTTCCAGGCGCTCAATCCACTGATGATTTTCCTGCTGGCGCCGCTATTTTCGATTTTGTTCGTCTGGATCGACCATCGCCGTGGCGGCTTTTCGGCACCGGGAAAAATGGCGCTGGGAATGATTATCCTCGGGTTTGGCTTCCTGATTCTCGCTGTGGCGCAGGAGTATGCCAATACTGTTGGCCGGATCAGTCCAATGTGGCTGGTGCTGGTTTATCTGTTCCATACCATTGGTGAACTGTTTTTATCGCCGGTGGGCCTGTCGATGGTGACACGGCTGGCGCCAGTGCAGATTGCATCATTGATGATGGGCGTCTGGTTTACCGCGATCGCGGTGGCGAATTATCTGGCGGGTACACTGGAAGCAATATTGCTGGATAGCGGATATCCGTTGTACTGGTTTTTGGTGATGAGTTCGATGGGCGCGGGGTTGCTGCTGTTGTTGCTATCGCCGTGGATAAAGCGGCTAATGCATGAGGAGCAGGTAACCCGGTAGGGTGTGTGCGCGACGAGCGTGCGCACCATCGGCACCATGTTTGGGTGGTTGGCCGGCAAGATGCCGGCGGTCCCAGGTGGCTGTTGGGCAGCAGGATTGCGCCCAACAGCTTTATCCCTTATTCCGCGATGACGGTTGCATCCGTGATCGGTAGCGCGGTGCCGTTGGTGGCCATGAAGCCCGCAGTCTGTGTCTGCATTTCGACGGTAACGGCGACCACGGGTGCGTCCTGCGGATCGGGTCTGAGGATTGAGCTATGCCCACCGGCGTTGAACTTGACCAACACATCGAGGCCGGCGGCGTCGGCTGCCGATGTCTTGGTATTGACCAGTCCCATCACCCGTGCCAGCGGGTCGGTGCCGGATAGTGGTGCGCTGGGCACATTGTTGGGGATGACTTGATCAGGCAGGGCACCCGCACCGCCGACGACTTCTAGCATGTGGATGTTGTGCTTCTCTGCCGCCACCTTGCCGTGGTTGATTGGATCGGCGGCGTCGATGATCCACTGTGTGGCGCCAATGAACGAGGCATAGGCGTCCGAACCGGGCGTCAGGCCGTTTTCCGCCAACCCCTTGTTGATGATGGGGCCGAATGTCGGTGAAGCTGCCAGCACATTGGCGATGCCGCCGCCAGGCATGGCGAGCGTTGCGGCACCGACGTCATCATTGAAGGCAAGGAAAATCGTGCCGACCATGCCGCCCAGAGAGTGGCCGATGAAACGGATATTGCTCGCGTCAACGGGGACTAGCGGATCAAGGCTGTCGATACTGTTTTTCAACACCATCAAGTCAGCCACGGCCTGGCGGACGTTATCGCGACTCGTCAGCAAGCTTTGCAGATTGATGAAGTAGTCGCCAGAGTCGTCTGCTATGCCGTCAGGCGTTTTTTCCTTTGTGTCGTTATTGACGAAATCGACATCGAAAGTGCGTTCCGCCCCCTTGATATAAAGTGGACCGCTGCTAAGGCCATGCAGCGGCATGTCGATCGCCACGCCGACAAATCCGGCCTTGGCCAGTGTTTCGGCGATACCGAGCAATGATGTGCGGTTGGCGGTGATGCCATGCTGAAAGATGACCACCGGCCAGCCATCGGCAGGCTTGGTTTTTCCCGACGTCGCATTGGGCACGGTGATCAGCACCGGCACGGTCACATCCGCAGTTTTGGTTGGCAGGCCGGTGGTCTTGTCGATCTGCCAGCTGCCCTGGAGAATGGCCGGGTCATTGGGGTTGGCCGGTTTGTTGAGGTAATAGGGGAGTTTGATTGTGCCGGCATAGATGTCGGCCGCGCCGCTGATGGCTGGATTTGCACCGGTTGGATCCAGTGCCTTTTTGGTATCCAGGCCAGTGGCTTGTGCGGCAATCGTTGAATCCAGGTTCGCTTCGGCCAGTGCCGCCAGTGACTTGCCCATGGACTGGGTGGTGAACGTCCAGCTGAGTACGATGTTGTCCTTGTTAATCCCGGCGGTGGCTGCTAGCCCTTCCAGCTGATTGGTGGCCTTGCGCAGCGGTTCAAGTTTTTCGAAATCGCCGCTCAAAGGTATGTCGCCCTTGACCAGTTGATAAGTCGTGTCCGCCTTGATCGGTGTGCCGCCGACGGCCTGAATGCCATTGGTCAGCACAACATAGTAGCGGGTGGCGGGTTTCAGTGGAGCGGTGGGAACAAACGCCATCTTGGTCTTGTTGGCATCGGCCATTGTTACCACCATCTTGTCCGGCGTCGTGAGCGGAACCGCACCGACGACGGCACCGGTGGCAGGGTCTGTCTGTAATTCGAGTACGAAAACCGTCTGCCCGAGTGTTACAGTCTCCTCATCCAGCGGTGCGCTGAAGGTAGTGGTGACGGGATTGGTGGTGGAAAAACCGTCCAGGGTATTGAGCTGTGCAACCAGCGCCTTTTGGCCGTCGGACATCGACTCCTGAACCGGGATATTGAGCGTACCGTCGGTGGAGCCGGTGAACAGCAGATCGGTACTGGAAGGGATGATGCCCGAAGCGGGAGCGAACAGCGCCTTCGGACTGGCGGCATTTTCCGCACTGACCTGCGCGGCATAATCGGCCTTGGCGTCGGTAATGCTCTGGTCGAAACTGTAGTTGGTCGAGTCGTTACAGCCACCGGCCAGCAGTAAGGCGGTAACGATTCCTGCGAGTTTGATATTGCGATGCATGTTAGATACCTCTGCTAGAAATTCCAGGTGAGCTGGGCGCTGAAAATGTCGACACTGGCCTCGTAAACGCCACGAATGGAATAGCCGTTGTCATCGGTGTGGTCGATGGGGGTGTCATCGACGAAAAGATGGGAATAACCGAAATCGACCTTGGCATTGCTGCGGAACTGATATCCAGCGCCGAAGGAAACCCAGGTACGGTCGTTGCCGGGAATACGCGGTGTGCGGTGCTGTGGGTCGGGAATGGCTTCTTCGTCGAGGGCGACGCCGGTGCGCAGGGTCAGCTTGTCGTCCATCTTGTAGTTCAGGCCGATGGAGTAGCGCAGCACATCGTTCCAGCTTTCGTCAGTAACGCTGTCGGCCTGACCACTGTCATATTTGATGCGCAGCTCCTCGAAGCTGCTCCAGCCAGTCCAGGTGATGTCGGCCAATAATAGCAGTTTGTCATTCAATTGATGTGCCGCCGAGAGCGAGAAACTTTGTGGTAACGAAACCGTCGCGTTGATATCGCTATTTGTCAGCAACGCCTTGCCAGCCGGGGCCAGTGCCGCATTGGCTTGGTTGATGAACGGCTGAAGCTTCGGGTTGATGGTGAATTTTGCCGTACCGCTAGTGTCTTGTTCGACTTCCGACTGGTAGTGGACGCCAATGCGTGTGCGATTATTGATATTGAATAGTGCGCCAACATCGAAGCCGAACGCCCAGTTGTCGGTTTCCAGATCGGCCTTGCTGTCATTGGCGGCATTGGATGGTGTCGCAAGTCCCTGGGCACCGCAGGCCGCAATGGTGGCCGGGTCGCCGTTCGCCAGTTTGAGACAGACCGCCGCCGAGTCGATGGCACTGGTCAATTCAGCCTTCACGTATTGCGCGCTGATACCGGCCCCAACCGATACCACATCATTGATTTTCCAGCCAATGGAAGGCTTGATGTTGATGGTTGCGATGGCAGAACGCAGACCATGATAGCGGCCAACCCAGTCGTCAGCGTAGTCGGTTGCGAGACCAAATGGCGCATTGATCGCGAGGCCGAAAATCATGTCGTCGCGGATTGGGCGGGCATAGTAGAAATTGGGAACCAGCCCAACCTCACCACCATCGTCGTTCCTGCCATTGAGTGAGCCTGGCACGACGCCGCTAGTCAGCGCGGGGTTGACGTTCGAGCCTTTGTCAGTGAAATCGGCGGTGGGTGAAATGACGTGTCCGGAGACCACCAGTTGTGGTGAGGCAAGCCGCGTCAGCCCGGCCGGGTTGAACCAGGCCGTCGAGGCATCGTCGGCAATGGCGCTGGCGCCAGCGAAGGCATTGCCCATTCCTGAGGCGGAATTTTCCGTGATGGCAAAGCCTGCGGCGTGTAGTTGGGCTGACGTCGATAGCAGTCCAAGCGTGACAGCGGTTGAAAGGGGAAGTCGTTTGCGGTAGCTCATGGCAGGCTTGCCTCCGGGGAATGTTCGCTATTATTTGGATATCGGATCTGGGGTCACCACAGAATGCAGTGGCAAAAATCCTTTTTGCGTGGCTCAGGAGTATAGCGGAGCAGGGCAGCTAGTGCCTCAAGCATATTCGAATAAACTAATATGCTTGAGGCACTGTGGACAATGTCAGTCGGTACTATCGTTCCTTTGTCCTACCTGAGTTCTCGGGCAGAAGTGAATGCCGCGGACTCTGAAACTTGAGTGATCAACAAGCAGGTGTGTGCGATACGCGAGCACACCATTGTCGTGGCAGTAATCGCTGGATCCTCTGAAAAACAATAGCTTGCTGACCCAGGAAAAACCCGGCAGATGATGGAGTGCAGAGCGCGAACTGTCATTGGGATATCAGCCGGAGTTTTGCTTAATATCTTGACTGGAGTCTCGGAGTTCAAATGGGCAAAACTAAGAGGTTTCCCCCCCTTCACGCGTGTGTCGCAAAAGCCCACCCGGGACTTTGCGACACACGGCAAGGAAAAAGTGCGGTTTTTCCTTGCCTCATAGATTCAACAACTTAGTCGTTGTTGAATCCGGCAGCACTTCCTTGTGCCGCGAGAGGGTGGGGTAGTGGGAGAAGAAACAAGGATTTCACCAGACAGGACTTCCGGGAAACCCGTCAGGTTCTGCACGATGGCTCGAATCCCGGTCAAACCCACTTGGGTAGCCAGATTTCATACGACTACCGGGTTTACCTGGAAGCCTTCTCTTCAAGCCTCTCAACGAGCCAGAGTTTAATGATTGACTGGCGTGTTACCCCAATACGGCGTGCTTCCCTATCGAGAGAGTCAACGACCCAAGTGGGAAAATCGACATTGATGCGTTTCTGTTTCTGATTTGGGCGTGAGAGTGTGGACAAGTCGAGATCATCGATAAGGTCTTGCTTGTTCTCGTCAAATTTTTTTTTCAAAATCTTTAGCTTTCATAGAGTTTCACCTCGCTTTTTCGAGCGCGTCTGACTGAGATTATCCTGATCGCGTCATCGCGGTAAGTAATCACCGCAATATGCAGGCAATAGAGCAAGGCTGGCCGAGCTGTGATCTCGGCGGGCTCCCAAGCTGAAGCTGTTTTTGAACAGGGAGGATGCATACGATTAGCATGCGCACCACTGGTGCTGAATAGTTACATTATTCCTGCCGGCACCCATCGACGATCCACCACTCTCCTCAATACGAAACTCGAATGCACGCCGGAGACGCCCGGGATGCGGGTGATCCGGTTGAGCAGCAGTTCCTGGTAGGCGTCCATGTCGGTGACGATGACTTTCAGTTGATAGTCGGCGTCCTGGCCGGTGATCAGCAGGCATTCCTGCACCTCTGGCAGGTCGCGGATGGCGGCTTCGAATTGATCGAACTGATCGGCGGTATGGCGTTCCATGGAGATGTGGATCAGCGCCATGAGCTTGTAACCGAGCTTGCGGGTGTCGAGTTCGGCATGGTAGCTGCGGATGATGCCGGCTTCTTCCAGTGCCTTGACGCGGCGTAGGCAGGGCGAGGGTGAGAGGCCGATGCGATCGGCCAGTTCCTGGTTGCTGATGCGGCCCTCGCGCTGAAGGATGTCGAGAATTTGATGGTCGTATTTGTCGAGTTTCATGGGCGGAGTGGGTGTGTCTGGCGAATTTTCGAGGAATGACGCAATAATCTGCGTTTAGAGACCATTATTCAAGCAGCTTTCGCAATCATCTTTCGGATGGCTTGTTATATCCTGTACGCATATTCAGAATTTACGGCAGGTGCTGTCATGCAAGTATTCGATCACACAAAGTATCAACCTGCGCCGCGGGTGCAAAACAACGATCGGCAGTGGCCCGACCAGGTCATCAGCCAGGCGCCGATCTGGGCCAGCGTCGATCTGCGCGATGGCAATCAGGCGTTGCTGGAGCCGATGACGGTCGAGCAAAAGCGTCGCATGTGGGCGCTGCTGGTCAATATGGGTTTGAAGCAGATCGAGGTGGGCTTTCCTTCGGCCAGTCAGCATGAATATGACTTTCTGCGCTGGTTGATCGAAGCGAGGCAGATCCCCGAGGATGTGACAGTGCAGGTGCTGGTGCAGGCGCGCGAGGATTTGATCGTGCGTACCTTTGAGGCGCTCGAGGGCGCACATGCCGCGATTGTCCATGTCTATAACTCCACCTCGCCGACGCAGCGGGAGAAGGTTTTCCGCCAGTCGCGAGAGGGCATCGTCGAGATTGCGCGAAATGGTGCACGCCTGTTGCAACGCGAGGCCCGCAAGTACCCCGAGACCCGCTGGACATTCCAGTATTCGCCCGAGAGTTTCACTGCGACCGAAATCGATTTTGCGGTGGAGATCTGCGATGCGGTCATCGATGTGTGGCAGCCGACGCCGCAAGCGCCGGCCATCATCAATCTGCCGGCGACGGTGGAGGTGGCAACGCCGAATGTTTTCGCCGATCAGGTCGAGCTGTTCTGTCGTGGTGTGAATCAGCGTGACAGCATTGTCGTCTCCGTGCATACCCACAATGACCGAGGCGGCGCGGTCGCGGCGGCGGAGATGGCATTGCTGGCGGGTGCCGATCGGGTCGAGGGCACCTTACTGGGCAATGGCGAGCGCACCGGGAATATGGATATTGTCACGCTGGCCATGAATCTCTACAGCCAGGGCATCGATCCGCAGCTCGATCTGTCGAACCCCGACGAGATGATCGCTACCTACCGGGAGTGCACCGGCTTACCCGTGCATCCGCGCCACCCCTGGGTTGGCGAGCTGGTTTATACCGCGTTCTCTGGCAGCCATCAGGATGCGATTCGTAAATGTCTCGCGGTGCAACGCGATGATGAGCCGTGGGATGTGGCCTATCTGCCGATCGACCCGGCTGATCTTGGGCGTGACTATCAGGCGGTGATTCGTGTCAATAGCCAGTCGGGCAAGGGCGGTATCGCCTTTGTGCTGGAGCGTGATTTCGGCCTGCATCTGCCGCGCTGGATGCAGGTCGAGCTGGCACAGCAGGTGCAGTGCGAAAGCGAGCGCCGCAAGGGAGAGATCGGCAGCGACGAGATTCAGCAGATTTTTCACGATCACTTTGTCCACGATAAAGCACCGCTGCGCCTGCTTGACTATCAGCTGAAGCGCGATGGCAGTGATGAAATTGCCATGCGAATCATGCACGATGGTGAAGAGATACTGTTACAAGGGGCCGGCGAAGGGGCGATTGCCGCATTCGTCAATGCCTGGTCGCGCTGCTCAGGTCAGCGGCTGTCGGTGGTCGACTACAGTGAGCACGCGCTGGGAGAGGGCACGGATGCAGAGGCCGTGGCCTATGTGTTGCTGAACGTCGATGGTGTCCGTGTCGCTGGCGCGGCGTTCAGCAAGGATACCGTGTTGGCGTCGCTGCGCGCGGTGATCTCCGGGCTGAATCGGGCGCGGCTGGCCGTCGAAGTGGCGGCATAGCATCGCGATATCGGTCCGGCTACAATCCCAAGGATCGTAGGGTGGCGCGCGCCACCAGCGTGCGCACCATTGGCGTGGAATTACGCCGAAACCACCGCATGCTGTGATACAGTTCGTCGTTTGAACAACAACGCCTCAGGAAACAGGAATGAGTGAAGAACTGGTACTCTCGGATCAATTGATCAATGACGTCAAGGCAGTGCTGGAAAAGCACGATCCGCAGGCAACAGAAGGGCTGATCGGCGTGCAGTACACGGCGGCCATCATGGGTTATATGCTGGGTGAGCTGAATCTGCCTGCCGACCGCAAGCAGGCGATTCTCGACCAGCTGGGCGGTTTTGCGGTGGACATCATGCGGCAGGTGGAACAGCGCAACTCGCCCGTGCCGCCACCACCGGCAGCGGCCAATGCTTTCGGCATCTGGAAACCGGGCATGTCCTGAGTTCAGGACGAGATCGCTCGCCAATGGCGAAAAAGCTTATCGTGATGCGCAACATGCCCGATGATGAAGTCGAGGATATCGAGACTTTGTTGCATGATGCGGGCATTGCCTTCTACCAGACGCCGGCCGGCAACTGGGGTATCTCGATGCCAGCCTTCTGGATCGAGGATGCGAGTGACTTTCCACGTGCGAAAGCGTTGCTGGATCGTTACCAGGAAGAGCGCCAGCAGCGCGTTCGCGCCGAGTTCGAGGCACTGAAGCGGGCAGGGAAGCAGCGCACGATCGTCGATGAAATTCGTGAAAAGCCGCTGCGCTTTCTGATCACGATCGCGTTTATTGGCTTCCTGCTCTATATCACCCTTTACCCTTTTATCCACTTTCTTTCAGGTCCGGATCGTTGATCCGCCTGCGTCGACGCTATGACTGATACCCAACCTGATACCTCACTGGCCGCGCAACATCTCGCTGCTGTCGATCTCGGCTCCAACAGCTTTCACATGGTGGTGGCGCGTCTTGACGACGGGCATCTCAAGATCATCGACCGCATCAAGGAGATGGTGCGCCTCGGTGGTGGTCTCGATGAGAACAACAACCTCAGCGAGGAAGCACAGGAGCGTGCGCTTGCCTGTCTGAAACGTTTCGGCGAGCGGGTCAAGGATCTGCCCTATGGCAATGTCGCTGCCGTGGGGACCAATACACTGCGGATGTCGAACAATGCGCGCGAATTTATTTTTCGTGCCCAATTGGCATTGGGCCATCCGATTTCGGTGATTGGTGGACGCGAGGAGGCACGGGTTATTTATCTCGGCGTGTCGCACTCACTTGCCAGTGATGAAGGGAAGCGTTTTGTCATGGACATCGGCGGCGGCAGCACTGAGCTGATTATTGGCGAAGGCTTCGAACCGATCCATCTGGAAAGCCTGCACATGGGCTGTGTCAGCATGAGCCGGCGCTTCTTTGCCGACGGTACGCTGGGGAAAAAGAGCTGGCGGCGTGCCAATACGGCAGCTCACCTCGAACTGCGGCCTTTCAAAAAGAGTTTCCGTCAGATCGGTTGGGAGTCGGCGACTGGCGCATCCGGCACGATCAAGGCCGTGCACAGCGTCATCCAGGCGATGGGCATCGATCCTTATGTGATCACGCTGGATGGCATGTATGCCGTGCGTGATGCAATGATATCAGCAGGCAGTGTCGACAAGCTGGAGTTGCCGGGACTCAGCGAGGAACGCAGGCCGGTGTTTGCCGGTGGTCTTGCGGTTTTGATCGCTACGTTTGAAGCGCTGCGGATCGACAAGATGCGTGTATCCGACGGGGCGCTCCGCGAAGGTCTGATTTACGACCGGCTCGGGCGTTTTCAGCATCAGGATATCCGCGTCAAAACCGTGGCCGACATGCAAAAGCGTTTCCAGGTCAGTCCCAGCCATGCGCGGCGCGTCAGCAAGACCGCACATGATTTGTTTTGTCGGGTGGAGAAAGAGTGGGGTCTGACGTTGGAGCACAGTGAGTTGTTGCACTGGGCTGCCAGCCTGCATGAAGTGGGTCTGATCATTTCTCATAGCGGATACCAGCGTCACGGCGCCTATATGATCGACAACGCTGATCTGCCCGGATTTTCACTGGAAGAGCAGGACTGGATGAGCGTTCTGGTACGTTGTCACCGGCGCAAGATCAGCCCAGCATTGTTTGAAACCCTGCCCAGCACAGAACGTGAAGCGGCAATGAAACTGGCCGTGTTACTGCGTATTGCCACCGTGCTGCATCGCTCGCGCGATGACGAAACGGCAAGCATCAAGAAAATGGAGATCGACGGCCACAAGATCAAAATTCGCTTCCGCAAGCACGAATTGGACAATCGCCTGCTGCTGAGTGCCGATCTCAAGCAGGAGGCCGATGACCTCAAAGCGATTGGCTTCAAGTTGAAATTCAAATGACATTTGTGCATTTTAAATTGCGACAATGAAACACTATCTGCTAATGGCAATCATGGTCTCGATCGTGATGCTGTATCTTTATCTCAAGGTCACCGGACGCATCCGGCTGTCCGATCTCGATATCGTCCCCGTACTGGTCATCAAAGCCGTACTTTTTATTGTCAGCGGCAGTTTCTACGCATTGCTGATCGCCAAATTCCTTCGCGCCACCCTGGGTTACGATGCCACACCCCTGTCGATCGCTATCTACCTGCTGGGAGTCATTGCTGCATTGATTGCTGCTTTCTATTCGACGCGCTGGTTGACGGATGAGAAGGGGGTCTTTTGATGCTATCTCGCCGTGGTAAAGAGAGAGTCCATTTGGGAATAGCACACGGTGGGGCTCGGCAGTCGATGAGGCATCCGTGGTTCGTCGAGTGCGGAAAAAAGGGCTTTCCCGCTTGACTGATGCGCTTGGATCTTATTGATATTTAATCGCTTTCTACTTTTCCCCCCTTCCGTTGTTCATTTGCTTTACACCCACGATATCGGTGCAATGCTGCTATCCATGGGGCAATCAATCAATGTGTAAACATCGTGAACAATGTAGCGCCGATTTTCGTCATCGCTGAAATAGAAAAGTACTAATAAACAACAGCTTGCATTCCTGGCACGACTCCTGCACTACCAACCAGCAGACACCAGGAGGCGTTATGTCAAGTCGAAAAAATCGTTGCAAAAAATCATCCGCGTCACGTGTTGTGTTGTGTTCGATGCTGGCTGTCGTCGGTTGGACGGCGTTTGTGGTGGCTGCGGAGCCATACGGCACGTTGAACGATGCGGCTATTTCCAATGCCGCATTGAGCAATGTCAGTGGCATTGTGGGTGTGAATCAGGCGGCTGGGGATTTCAATCTGCAGGCCAATGCCCGCGCCATTGCCATTTCGGGCAACGGCCAGGTGAGTGCCGATATTGAGCAGTTTTCTTCTTTGTCGGGGAGCACGGCGGCGGATGTCTCTGTCACCTCGATCAAGGACAATGCATTTCAAAATACATCCGGGCTATTGTCCATCAACCAAGCAAGTGGTTCGGGCAATCTCGAATCCAACACGATTCTTATTTCACCTTACATCCCGCAAGGGGAGCTGTCAGATGATCTTTTGTCACAGGCTTCGCTGGATGTCGCAAGTTTTTCAGACAAGGAGGAACGTAGTTCTTCAGACACGCTGCGAACCGTCAATGTGGATGCAACAGCCTTTCGAGGCGTCCGGGGAGTGTTACAGCTCAACCAGGCAGCAGGGATGCACAATGTCACACAAAATCGTGTGTTAATGCAAACCAATAATTAAACATCACTTCGGGAGATACCACTCTTATGAATATCCAGTATAAAAAATCAGCACTTTCCATTGCCGTTGCGGCCTGCATCTCCACAACCTCAGTGTTCGCGACCGAAGCCAACGATACGACCTCGCAAAACAGTGGCGCTGTAGCGGCCCAGGCCATGGCAGTCGTTGCCGATTCGCAACGCGCGGGGGATAACAACATCATCATCAAGTCGGCAGATAATCAGACCGCAATCGACGGTAACGCGATGGAGAATATCTCAGGCAACATGGGCGTCAATATCGCTTCAGGTGACAACAACATGCAGGCGAATGCGGCTGCCATTGCAACCGCCAATGCGGATGCTTCCTTCGTCTTCGATGATCCCTCGGCAGAGGTCTATGTCGAGCAGAGCGTCAACAACAACAGTTTTTCCAGTTCGGGTAGCCGTAATGAAGCCCGACTAGAGGGGCACGCCATCAGCAATGTCACGGGCAACGTCGGCGCGAACATTGCTTCGGGCAGTTTCAATCTGCAGAAAAACGATTTTTCGGTTTCGATCTCGAACAATGGGTCGGCGTTAGCTGCTGCTGGTGTGCATCAGGAATCGATTGGCAACAATGTGAAGACTGAAGGTCGCTACGATGTTGTCACCGATACCACGAGCATTACATTGTCGGGCGATGCTGTTGGCTCCTCACAGGGCAAGGGTCAAGGTTACTATTCCGGCAGTACTAGCGCCGATATCAGTGGTAACGTGAACGCCGATTATCGTGGCAACGCCTCAGGCGCGACTTCTGCACAGCTGTCTGGAAACTATGTCGGCATCGAAGCTGGCCAAACCTCGGCCCGCCTGGAAGGTGCTTATAAAGGCAGCGAATATGGCAGCTACCAAGGTACTGAATCAGGCAAGACGGCGGCAACCGTCGAAGGCACTTACAATGGATACGCTTATGGGAGAAACACTGACTGGATAAATGGTACCTATGATGGAGAAACCGCGGGTGCTTATGAAGGTCAGGCGCTTGGTGATACCAAAGGTGATATTTCCGGCAATTACTGGGGCAGTACGCAGGGCGACACCCAGGCGAAGATCGATGGTGGCTACAAAGGCAATACCGCCGGCACTTATAAGGGCGAACAGGAAGGGAGCACGGAGTCGACTTCGGTCGGCATCTATGGCGGTGTTGCCATAGGCGGGACACAATCGCAGTTCAAGGGCAGCTATAACGGTACCCAGGAGGGTTCATACGAGGGTACAGCGAGTGGTACGGAGCAGGGTGCCTATACGGGGACGCATAGCGTTATAGGTTTCCCAGTGGCAACGGAAGCAGGGCAGTATGCTGGTACTTATGAAGGTGAAGAGAGTGGCAGCTACCAAGGCCGCGAAAATGGCTACCTCAGCGGCAACAGTAGAGGAAGTTATGCAGGTATCGAGGGCGGTGTTACCGCATCGGTAGCCACCGGTGAGTATGAGGGAACAGAGGCTGGTAAGTTCGCGGGAAAAGAGTCTGGCGTGATCGGCGCTAAAAGTGACGGTAGTTTCACAGGTTCTGAGAAGGGTGAAACGTATTCCACGCTCTACGGCAGCTATGAAGGTAGTGAATGGGGTAAATACGAAGGTGCCGAGAAAGGCAGGATCTCAGCCACAAGCGAAGGTAACTATGAAGGCAAGGAAGCCGGATCTACATGGGCCGCTTCGGAAGGGGAATACAAGGGTACAGCGCAAGGAAAATATCGTGGCAAGGAGCAGGGTAAGTTGGCGGCAGACAGCGAAGGTGAGTATGCCGGTATCGCTGCCGGAATCACCGAAGCCAGTTCCGAAGGAAAATATGCTGGCAAGGAATCAGGCAGCATCGATGGCACTGTGGATGCAAAAAGTGAAGGTTCAGAGAATGGCTCGCTAAGCTTCGAGGAGGTCTCGGATATCAGCCTCGCCACCACGATGACCGGTGAAGTCACGAACAAGACCCATATCCTCGTCGACAATGCCGTCAACAAAGTTGTTCTGGGCGGATATGCACTGTCCGGAGCCAGCGGCAACATTGGCGTCAACATGGCGTCGGGCAATGGCAACATGCAGGCCAACAGCCTCGCCATCGCATCTACGACTGGCAATACCACTGGGCATTGATCCACGGTCTGCTTGAGTGACGGTTCGGGGCTGGTTTCTTCAGCCCCGGGCTCTCATCACCTGAAATACCACTGATATAACAATAATTCTACAAGGTCAGAACAATGCGATTCAAAGCATTCCATCTGTTGTTTCAAGTGTCTCTTTTGTTTGCGGCGTTTGGCATTTTGCAGGCACCGTCCGCGATTGCGGGCGACATTCTGTTTTCTGGTGTAGCAGCATCCGGCGGGCTTTATTCCACCCGGGTCGTGAGCATGAACGAGGCCAAGTACAAGAATCTTGTTCGCCAGAATACGGACTACAGCTGTGGTGCGGCAGCATTGGCGACGATTCTGAAGTATGCCTATGGGCTCGACGCCAATGAAAGGGTTGTCATGGAAGGTATGCTCGAATCCGGAGATGCTGAACTCGTGCGCCGCAAGGGTTTTTCGATGCTCGACATGAAGCACTATGTCGAATCGCTGGGTTTGCGAGGCCGAGGTTATCGCTTGTCCGAAACGCGGTTGAAAACCTTGAGAATTCCGGTGGTGGTATTGATGGACATCAACGGCTACAAGCATTTTTCAGTGCTAAAGCGTATCAGCAATGATGAAGCTTTTTTAGCGGACCCTGTTCTCGGTAACAAGAGGATGTCGTTTGACGAGTTCAGACAAGCCTGGAGCAATCGCGTTGTCTTTGCCGTTATTGGCAGCGGCTTCGTCAAGGATACCGCATTACTGGAAATTCCGTTCAAGCTAACCAGCAGCCATTGGTTGAGGAATAACTCGCCACTGGCAGATGCGGAGTTGATGGACTTTGGCTTTACGCATGCAGATCTATTCTGAGGAAAATGATCATGAAAAGCATAAAAGAAACGATTGCGCCGCTTTTGCTAGGAGTTGCAATAACAAGCGTCGCATCAGTGTCACTGGCGGCGCCGGGAGACGGAGCGGTGGGTCAGGGGATTTCAGTCCTGACCAATCCGGAGATGGCGACGATACGAGGAAAATACGTGGTTGCATCGGATACGGTACTCTACTTCGGGGTCGAAATGGCCAGTGTGTGGAGAACGCAGGACGGGCAGCAGTTGCAGGGTGGCGCACGCCTGGGGCTCGATTTCTCCGGTGGTGCATCGCCAACGGTGAGTTTCTCGCCTACGGTGAGTATTTTGTCCGGGACTGGCCGCGGGACAGCGATCGACACCAGCAATCGCACCGTGAGTTCATCCGGAATCGACAACGTCACCGGCTTGGGTCAGAGCATCCAGGTTGCGGGCGATTTCAATACGGCATCGAATACGCTCAGCGTACGACTTTTGGACAAGCTTCCGGAGAACCGCGGTCAGGGTGTCGGGGAATCGCTTTCGGTCAGCGATGGCGCGGGTGGGTCGGCAACTGCGGCCCTCAATGACAAGGGAATGATGGTCACACTGTCGCTCGACGGGCAGGGGGTTGTTCAGCAATCCATTCGCGGTGCGCTTCGTGATGGTGCCCGTACCGGCAACGGTGCGTTTCAGTCGATCAAGACATTGGGGGACTCGCATACGATCTCCAATCGAATGCAGCTCTCAATTCTGATGAAACCCCGTGCAGAGTCGGCCAATCTGAGTAAGACGCTTGGCGTTTCATTGGGCGGTCTGCGAGGATTGTAGCCTACGCAAGGTTTGGCGTTGATGCACTGCCTTCTCGCGGCGGAAAGGGAATTCGTGGATGTGGGAGTGAAGGAATCACACGCTCGCATCTCATATTTGGACGTACAGGCTAACAGAAATGGAATTCAAACAAGGTATAGGCGTGGCAGTGCTCGTGTCATGTATGGTGATGCAGGTCGCCACTCCGGTCGGCGCGGAAGAGGCCGAGGATCGGCCTCCCCGGGAGGCTGGTGACGGACATCCCGAGAAAGCATCCCCAGTCGATCCCGTCGCCGGGCCGAAGGTCACGCACAAGAAAGATAGCGATACGCCACGAGCTTCCAATGCGTCGCCGGCAGATCTACGCCAGGAAATGTTGTTGCTACGCAAGCAGTACAGTGAGGATCTCAAAAAACTGCGTGATCTCGATTTGCGCTTGAAGGCATTGGGGGGTGGCAATGGACCGGCTTTGGCGAAGCCGGGAAACGCAGCTGCGGCGGCTGCCCGGAAAAATCCGGTTCGAGTGGGTGTCGACAAAAAGAAGGCCAGTGAGGCGGCAGGAGTTTCTCGCAATGTGGAGGATCTGCTGCAGGTTGAGCATCCTTCGTTTGATCAGACATTCACCCTGGAATCTGCGATCAACTACAGCCGCTACGACAGGACGCAAGTGACGCTGAATGGGTTCCTCGCGCTGGATGCGATCTTTCTCGGCAACCTGGCCGTCGAAGGTGTCGCCTCTGATACGCTGACTTATTCACTGACGGGCCGATATGGTTTCAATGAGCGTCTGGTGTTCAACCTGTCGACACCGTTTGTCTATCGCAAGACGATCTATGCCAAAGGTGGCGTAGGGGGTGTTGCCTCGGCCAATTCCGAAACCGATGTGACGCGTGATGCCGCGCTTGGGGATGTGTCGCTTGGTATGAGCTATCGCCTGTTTCCCGCTAGCAAGGCAGTCGATTGGGTCTGGAACGTCGATATTACCTCACCGACCGGGGAACATCCTTATGGCGTTCCTGTGCGGGTCGTGGAAAAGGATGCCGAAGGCGTAACCACATTTTCGGTGCCGCGGGAGCTGCCGACCGGCAGCGGCATCTGGTCACTCAATACCGGGGTTTCGTTTGTCAAAACCAGCGACCCGGCGATACTGTTCGGTAACTTTGGCATCGGCTACAACCGACCGCAATCGTTTGCGGATGTTGATTCTGATCCCAACACCAGAACTCGCGGGGACATCAACCTCGGAAATTCGGTCAACTATGGTTTCGGCATGGCCATTGCCATGAACGAAACTACCAGTCTGAGTCTGTCGTTCAGTCACAAACTGGCGCAGAAGACCAAAACCCGCAGCGCAGGCGGCCCTTGGACCAAGGTGATTGGCAGCGATGCCAACTCAGCCATGTTCAATGTCGGCATTACCCAGGGGCTGGGCAGCCACTGGTCCGTCGCAGGCACCGTGGGCGTCGGTTTGACGGATGATGCACCCGACTTTACCTTTGGACTACGGTTGCCATATCGTTTTTAGCCGGTAACTACTCAGCTTCCCCCCTTATTTGCGCCAACTCTGCGTTGGAAGTGCTCATTTACACTTGTAAACTG
>CAZQXF010000012.1:0-13076 GCA_964596975.1 uncultured Thiotrichales bacterium
TTTCTTTCATGTGATGGGGCAAACCAGCAAACGGGACGCGATGCGGTGGCTGCATGCCAACATCGAGCAGATGCGCGGGCGTGATCTGCAAATGGTGGCGCTGGGTGACGGGCCGAACGATGTGGACATGCTCGAAGCGGCAGATATTGCCGTGGTGGTCGCCAATCCGGATTCCGATCCCATTGCACCGCAGGCGCGCCGCGTTTTGCAGACAACACTGACCGGGCCAGCCGGCTGGAACGAAGCGATTCTTCAGATTGCGGCAGAACATAACGACAGGGGAACGGAACCATGAGTGACTTTTCGCAGGCAGGTTCGATCACGACGCTGCACAATTTGACGGACAGGCCACTGGAAGCCATCGAGGCCGAATTGCTGGGCTTCAGCCGCAAGAATCCGATGACCTTGATCCTGCCGTCACTGTTTTCCGAGCTGGAAGGGCCGGCGCTGGGTAATATCATCGAAAAACTGGCGGGTGCGGCGTATCTCAATGAGATCGTGATTGGTCTGGACCGCGCAGATGCCGCGCAGTTTGAACACGCGCGCCGCTTCTTCGATCGTCTGCCGCAGAAAAAGACGATCCTGTGGAATGATGGGCCGGCACTGCGTGCGATGGATGCGCGTTTGGCGGAAGAGGGATTGTCACCGACGCAAGAAGGCAAGGGGCGTAACGTCTGGTTCTGCATGGGCTACATTCTTGCTGCCAATAACGCCAAAGTCATTGCGTTGCACGACTGCGACATCGTGACCTATGAGCGCGACCTCCCCGCACGTCTGTTCTATCCGCTCGCCAATCCACTGTTCGACTTCGTCTTTGCCAAGGGATACTACTCGCGCATTCACGACAATCGGCTCAGTGGGCGGGCGGTGCGCCTGCTGGTCGCGCCGCTGATCAGTTCGCTGGAAAAACTGCTGGAGGGTCAGTCCTATCTGGCGTTTCTCGGTTCATTTCGCTATCCACTGTCCGGCGAGTTCGGCATGCGCACCGAAATCATCCCCGCCATTCGCATTCCCGGTGACTGGAGCCTGGAAGTCGGCATGTTGTCGGAGATCTATCGTAACGTCAGCGCTCGCCATGTCTGCCAGGTGGACATCGCCGACAACTATGATCACAAACATCAGGACATGGGCGGGGATGACTACGGCAGCGGTTTGTCGCGCATGGCGCACGAGATTGCCAAGGCGATCTTCCGCAAGCTTGCCACCGAGGGTGTGCAGCTGAGTTCGGCATTCTTCCGCACGCTGAAGGCCACTTACTATCGGCAGGCGCTGGATATGATCGAACGCTACGAGGCCGATGCGCTGCTCAATGGTCTGGTGTTCGATCGCCATGCTGAAGAACAGGCAGTAGAGCTGTTTACCCGGGCCGTCGTGCGTGCTGGTGAAGTTTATCTCGGTCATCCCGAAGAAGTGCCGTTCATGGCGAACTGGAATCGGGTGTTCAGCGCGATTCCGGAGTTTGCGGAAGGTATGCTGGAAGCAGTATATGAAGACAATCGGTAACTATTCAGCGTTCGCCCAATTAGAACCGTAACTGCTCAGATTGCCGCTGGAATGCGTCAGATCAAGGCGGGAAATGTGAGTTTACGCGTGTAAATGACCATTTCCCAACGCAGAGATGGCGCATTCCAGTGGTGAGCTGAGTAGTTACGACAATCGTTGATCTGAATCAATGCATACGTTGCTCTCTGTGTTATTCAAAGAAGGAAGATCGAAAACGTTAAAATAAGGAGTGTGGCATGATTGATTTGAAGCAGAAATTCGCGCATCTCATTGAAGAGCTGAAAGAAGAAAAAAAGGATCTCGAAATCAAGTTGCAGATCGCAAAGCTTGATCTCGAAGAGGGTGTCGAACATCTCGAAGAGAAGTACGCTGATAAGGACGAGTGGCGGGTGAGAATGCACTTGGCCAAGCTGGAAATGGAAGAGGAGTGGGACAAGGTCGAGGAAAAGCTAGAAGGTCTCAAGCATAAGGCAGGTGAGTTGGTTGATGCTTCTGAAGATAAGTTGCATGAAGGGTGGGAGGCAGCTAGAAAGCTTGGTGAGGAAGTCAAACAAGGCATTGCTAAGATCCGTGACAAGATCTAAGTATTTGCGATGGCTGTAATAATCGTCGATATCCTCGTTACGTGGAAGGAATGGCGGCGGTGATTGGGCCAGTCAGCCGCCGCTGCACTCGCTCGGTCACGGCGAGGGTGCGTCAGACCGGTTTGTTGGCTTCCGACGATGAGCGGAAGGTTTTTTACAATCTGTGTCCGGGCCGGGTGCATTTCCGGTCGGGAGAAGGGCTGCTCTATTTCGTGGACTCACCCTACGAGTCCATATCCGACATCATTGAAGCTGTTTTTCGTGGACTTCGAAGCCAGGCCCGGGTGCAGCAGCTCTATATGGACGAGCACCAGTACCTGAAAGCGGCCAAGGTGCTGATGCTAAAAGGAATGCCGCGAGAAACTAACGCACTGTTGGTGGCGTTACGGCTCAAAGGGGTCGTCATCGACCGGGTCGACTGATCTGGGCCAGCAATGCATCGATGCCCGGATAGTTAGCGGGTGTCAGCTCGAATTTCTGTCCCACTTTTCCCCAGGACGCGTGCTGCGACAGTTTTTCCTGCACTGCTGACGCGTCATCGAACCAGATACCCCCGGTTGCGGTGACGCCATGGGCAAACAGCACATCAGGCAATCCGCTGGCGGTGGGTCCAATCAGAGCGAACGACTCCGCGGTCGTTGCTGCGCTCAACAGCGTATCCAGGCTGTCGTTGATCAGCGTTGACGCGGTGCAAATGATGCTGCGGCAACCTGCCAGCGCCTGTGGCTTGGTTGCAACGCGCACGCCCTGCTCGATGGTGACGCGTTCGGGCTGGCGCTCCAGTACGATTAAATCACACCCTCGGCTTTTCAGATTCTTCACTAGTGGGCGGAAGTATCCGACCATCCCTATCGTTTCACCCGGTTGTGGGTCGCGCTTGCCAGCCGCGGGAACGTGTGTCGGTACAAAGCCAGCGCGACGCATGACATGGTCGCTGCAAGCATTGAACAACCCGATGGCGAGCGCCCGCTGGGCCAAAGAATCGCGCTCTAACCAATGAGGAAAGCTCCAGGTATTGGGAAGGCCATCAATCACCAACCGTCGTTCCAGCTCAGCCCGGGTATCGTCGAGACTGACATAGAATGGCCCAATACTTCCATCTTCAAGAAACACAAAACCAAACTCATCTGTGCTTTCATCGACGGGTGTCTTTGGTGGAATGTAAATAGATGTAACCTGAGGCGGGCTGGCGGACTCCAGGAGTCGTGTTCCAAGCTTGATATATCCATCATTAATCGTCATACGCTGATTATAAGCCAAGAATGGATCTTGTGATCGAGGGCAAGGTGGAGGGACGTGATTCTGGAGTACTATGCCTTTAGATGTGTCGTACCGGCAGATGTTGTGGTGCGCAAATGGTCAAGCCTGCCGCGCGGTGACAGCTACTATCACTTCGCGGCGCCGGACCGTTTCTACTGAGATGTTACAGAGGTAATGGAAAAGCGATGTACGCGATGATTGTTTTGGACCTCAGTGCCTTATCTATTGGGACGGCGGAATCTATCGGGGTTCCTCCAACCGTTCTGCCTGCTTTTTAGATGATGTATTTATCGTGCCGCCTCAATCTAATTGTCCTCTAATCCAGCAGAAATACCAACCAAAATGAAATCAACTCGTGTTGCTACCGATGCAAATAAGCGGTCAGAGGGTATCAGGAGAAACGTAATATGGATCGCGTTGATAAAAGTCATCACAATCGGGGTCGGATTTCTAATGGTCTCAGTACTGTTGAAGGCGCTCGGCGCAAAAAACTATGGGATCTGGGTCACTATCTATAGCATTGTTGGCTGGGCATCAATCAGTGACTTTGGGCTCGGCAATGGGCTAAGAAACAAGTTGGCGCTCGCTTTTGCTAGGGGTGACACAACTCTGGCCAGAACCTATGTGTCGACAGCCTACGGAATGTTGTCTGCTGTTACCACTGCATTGATTGTTGTCGCATTTCCAGTCATCTATCTTGTGGATTGGGAGTGGGTACTCGGTATTCCTAGGGACTACAATCAAGCCATATGGCTAGTCGTTGAAATAGTCCTGATTCTCTATCTAATGCGACTCGTGCTTAACTTGATCACGGTCGTATTACTTGCGGATCAGCGGCCCGCAAAAAAAGATCTTTTTGAGGCAGTGTTTTCAGTTGTTTCGCTTTTCGGGGTGACTGTTCTTAGTCTGCTTGGAGGGGCAAGCCTTCTTGCTGTCGCTTTGGTACTCGGTGCCGTCCCAGTTATTGGCTATGTCTTAATGTCTTTTTTCTATTATCGAGGCCAATACGCAGCGATATCACCGACGCCGAAGCGATTCGATGTTGCCGCGTCGCGAGGGCTTGTTGGACTTAGCGCGCGATTTTTTGTTGTCCAAGTGGCCTTCCTGGTTGTCTTTGCGACTGATAATATCATGCTGGCGCATCTGTTTGGTCCCGAGGCAGTTTCATCTTATTCGATAGCGCTAAAGTATTTCACAATTCCAGTGATGATAATAAAGATTGTATCTGGTCCCCTTTGGTCCGCATTCACTGAAGCCTATGCAAAAGAAGATATCGACTGGATACGAGGCGTCATGAAAAAGGTGGCCGGTGTGGTGGTTCTCCTCTATCTCTTGGTCGCTGTCATGTTTTTAATGGCACCCACCGTTTATAGTGTTTGGCTTTCTGGGATAGTTACTATCCCAAATTCTCTCAATGTGGCGATGGCCGTATATGCGCTGTTAATGATATTTCTTTCTCCCTTCAGCTATTTCCTGAATGGTTTGGGGAGGTTGCGTGTGCAGTTTATGGTGTCGATTTTTGAGGCTATCGTCAATATTCCGCTATCGCTCTTTTTTGCGGTCGTTCTCGAGATGGGGATGATTGGGATAATTATTGGGACAATATGCTCGTTACTTCTTGGAGCGCTACTCCAACCGTATCAGTATTGGTTGATCGTTACGAAGCGCGACAAGGGAATATGGAGTACATAAGGGAATGGATAGCAGGAGTTTGTTGGTGTTATGGGGCGATGCAAGAACTTGGTCGTTGACGGTTCTAGTAGGCGCTGCCCAGAAAATACGGGTGGTTGTCACGGTGATTGTGGTTCATAAGGGTTACTAATATGTCGAGGTTGATGGGTAAACTTGGCTCGCGTCGAGTTCTAAGGCACCAAGCTGCGTTAGATGTCGTGATGATGTCGATCTTGATAATGGTGTCTGGGAATCCCGCTGCGCTCTCGTTCGGCCTTGAGGTAGCCTATGTCTCAACATTCCTACTCTTTATTGTGTATTGGAAGGTGAGCAATGTATCACTGAAGCTCAATAAGCTTCATTTGGCATTTCTGACATCGATAGTGTTTGTAATATTCATACAGTACATCGTGTTTGGCGACATGGTGGTTAAGTCGGCCTTGGGGTTTTTGGTGAGGTTGCTTATTGCCGTGCTCGCCGCAAGAGTCATTCGAAACTTTCATATGGTCTTTGCGAACGCAATGGTGTGGATTGCTGCGTTAGGGGTTGGTATCCATTCGCTTCACTTGCTTGGCATTGATATTGTTGCATTGTTAGCGCCTATTCAGGTTCCGTTGGATACGGACATTCGGGATAGTTTCGGTATCCACACCGTGATACCAGGTGTTGAGCACCGAAATTGCGGCATGTTTTGGGAGCCCGGCGCCTTTGCGGGATACATCGTAGTGTCACTATTTCTGGTTGTCGTGGGAGAGCGTTCTAAAAGTAGCTGGTGGAAGGTACTTATACTACTACTAGCAGATATCACGACGTTATCCACGACAGGGTATGTTGTTGGGTTCGTCGTGTTCCTCTATTGGGTCTATTTGATCTTGGGAAAGCAGCAGAACCTTTATCGCTATACTATCTTCCCGTTAGTACTTATCGGTGGCCTATGGGGTGGCTGGTATGCTTTCCAAACGCTTCCGTTTCTGCAGGAGAAGATACAGGATCGAGTTGATAGCACCTCCGCAAAAACCGAGGGAAGCGAGATCAATAGATTCGGTAACTTTGTTTACGATCTGTCATTTATTGCGAAACGTCCTATCTTAGGCTGGGGTACGACACCTTATACCAAGCTCGAAGAGGATCCATACGCGGTTGAAGCCGCTGAAGGGCAAGGAAATGGCCTTAGTGGGTTCTATGTAAAATTCGGTGTGGTGATAGGTTCAATGTATTTTTATCTGGTATTCCGGTCGCTGGCATATTTGATACCCCGGAAGTCTGAGCGTCTGCTTGGGATTGCAGTGATGGCAATGGCTTTATTCGGTGAACAATTTTTGAATTATCCGCTTTTTCTCGCTTTTGCTTTCGCCTATGGTGTGGGTGGTTCCAAGAAGAGACGCCGCCGTAGGAAGAAGAGGGTGTTGTCGCTCGCCCATTGACGAAGCAATGAGATGGTCAGTCTCGTGTTACCGCTCTTCGTATTACTACTTTGATATGATCATTCTTTTGATTCTGATCTTTGCTATAGAGAAAAAGTATGGGGCTGTGTCATTCAATTTTAGGTTAGTAATATAGCTTGGCTATTCTTTCAATGCCACATTATCTCTAAAGTCAACCGACGCACCGTCACTATTCCTGGTAAGAACACCGGTCACAATAGATATCCGATTGTCGAAAACCTTATTCGATGAGTCTGATTTTTTTCCATACCCGCGGATCGCATCCCAGGGTTGGTCGGACTTATTGATGACTGTGTTGTTAACTATCATGCTTCCTTGGGAGTTATTGATCCAGATGTTTACCTTCTCAGTTCCTGCTATGGTGTTACCTTCGATGACTGCGCCGCGCGTTCGTACGATGTGGAGTGGGCCTTCAATTTGATTTGACTTGATGAGCAGGCCAACGTCGTCGCGGAACTGAGTTCGTCGGCTGGATGACAAAAGGTTGTTCTCGACATGGGTGTCTTTTGCCTTGTTGCCGCTGTTGATTGCATCTGCCACTTTCGAAATCGTATTATTGCTGATTATTGTATTAACAGCGCCATCTACCTCAATACCCCATCTGTAACCAATGATTGAGTTAGACTCTATTTTCGTATTTCTAATGATTTGAGATAGGCTTATTGCCGGGTTGAAGCCTCTGTTTGTGAGGTTCTTGTCGCGCGTATAGCTGAATGAATTCCTTTTAATGAGGACTGTATTGACTGCGCTTGGTTTGTTTGCGCCTTTGCTTCTATGAAGAATTTCGATCGCCGCACGGCGAATATTGATAAACTGATTTCCGATGATGCGTAGGTTGGTGATGGTGTTCTTGTCTTTTCCTACCATGAGAATACCGTTCGCTCGGTGCTCTCCCCCTAGAAAAGTGCAGTCTTTTATCGTGATATTCTCGAATTTCCCCCCGTCAAAATAGAGCGCACCATATATCGTATCCTTTGGTGGTTTGAATCTGAATGTTAGTCCGCTGATCTCAATATTTTTGATGGAGCTGGTCTGGCGAATGATTCCAAACTGATCACCTCCCACCAGTGTACCTGGTCCATATATTTTTCGGACCGTTGGAGGTATCTTGATCGAACGGCTGATGAAGAACTCACCTTGTGGTATGTAGACGATCGGGGAACTCTTTAGTGCCTTGATCAATATTGGGTAAGTGTCTGATGCGCCGTCCGCGACAGCGCCCAGTGCCATGATGTCGATAATATCATTGTTATTTTGTGGCTTTTCAGATCCCGTTCTATCACTGATGTCATGTACGGGTGGGCGTTGCGACGATCGTTGTAGTTTTTCAACAGTCGGAGGGCAACTTTGAATTATCACCTCATTTCCGTTGATAATTGGTGTATCAGGGCCCCCACGGGCTTTGTCGTGGCAGCTTACCGTTCCAGCTTGAATGCCGCCAGGAAAGCACGATGCTATGGCAACAAGGATTGCTGCCATACGATATAGTCGGGAGTTACGTGGATTGGCCAAGCCTGGGATGAGCAAATTGTCGCGAGATAGTATCCGGCTTTGTGAGAAGGTTTTCATTCCGAGCTTCATTTTTTTCCCCAATAACACCATTCGGGTCCCTCATGCTTGCCTTTGAAAGTGACTGAATTGTTTTGACTTTTAGATCGTGCGTCGTTGCTGGCTAGCGGAATCTCGTGGTACTTGTAGGAGGGTAGCGGCTGATTTCAGCGGTGCCGACGGTGCGTCTTTACGGCGATTATATTTCGCAGTATTGATTGCTGTTTTCTTAGCTACCATCAGGAGACACGAGGGTGATGTGGCGGACCCCGCCAAAACTGCCATTTGCGTGACGCCGTAACCATCTCTTTGTGCCTGGGAGAAGGTTATCTAACATCGTGCTGCATGTTAAGGGATTCGGTTCGTAGTTAGCGGGGTAGTCCGCAGATACTACGCAGTACTGTGATCAGTTCGTCAAAGCTACGATTGGTTGCGGCTGCAGAATCAGCTCGTCCATTGCCACGATCAACTTGCTCAACCACTTGCCGCCTTGTGGGTCTTGTGCGAGTGCGACGGCGATGTAGCGTTGGCCGTTGTGTTCGACGATGGCGCTGTCGGCGTGGTATTGCTTCCACGAGCCGGATTTCCGGTAGATGACTGCTTCAGGCGCGGTCTGCTTGAGACCCTTGACGAACTTGTGGTTGATCCCGGGCTTGCCGAGGATGGCCTTCATTTCTCGGGCGAGGTCAGGGCGCAGGAGTTGTCCGCTTTCGAGCAGGTAGTAGAGCCGTGCGGCCTGGATGGCGGTAGCGCCGTGCGAGAGGTGATGTAGTGGATCACGCTTCCAGGCAACCCCGCGACCGTATTCTTTACCGACCCAGAGGCCACCGTTCATCGATTTACAGTAGAGTTGGTAGCGAGGGTCTTGTAGCAATTCCGCGAGATACGCCTTGCCGATACGATTGAGCATCGTCGTGGCGGCACGGTTGGAGGAGTAGCGGATCATCTGCGTGAGTGTTTCGCGGGTTTCGTCGTCCAGCGTCATCTCACCTGCTTCAATCTTGGCGAAGGCGCCGAAGAGAATGGCGATCTTAGGGAGACTGGCAGCGTACACCATCTCATTACCGTTCAATGCGGCGATCCGCGGTTGATCTACGTTGGTGATGTCGAGCAGGGCAATGCTGAGCTTGCCCTTACGGACTGCTTCTTCGAGTCCAAGATCGGCAATGCGCTGTTCCAGGCCCTTCTGGAGAAGTGGGTCACTGTTTGCGGTATCGATGCGAAATTCGGGGCTGGCTTGCAAAGGTGAGAGGCATAGAATGGACAGAATGATTCCAAACAGGAGTGCTGCGGGCTTGATCAAAATCGGATACCTCGTACGGAGAACCAGCTGATATGTCGCAAGAGCAAAAAGAAGGCTTCGACGACCACGACAAGAGCAAAACGAAACCAATACTGCAATCAGGGTTACTTTTTGTCAATTTTTTCCTGATTATCACTGCGCTCTACCAGCTGAAACCGGCCAGCCGTTCGCAAATTCTGGAAGTGATCGGAGCAAAGGATCTGCCGTGGGTCTGGATTGGCTCAGCACTGGCGCTGTTGCTGTTTATCAATATTTATAACCATGTGCTGCGTCGCTTGGGGCGATTTCGCGTGGTCTTGGGGACCGCGTTGCTGGCGATCGTGTCGTTGATCATGTTTCGTATCGCACTCGAATCGGGGGGCAAGGTGGCGCCGGTGGCGTTTTACATCTTTGTCGATCTTGTTGGCGTGATTCTTGTCGAGCAGTTCTGGAGTCTCGCCAACAGCATCTACAGCACACATGATGGCAAGAACTGGTATGGCTTGATCGGCACCGGCGGGCTGCTCGGCGGCATGACGGGTAGCGCACTGGGTGCAGCACTGATTCACTATACGCCACTGCAAACGCCCGACTTGCTCTTGGTGGGGGCGGGGGTCATCGGACTGATCTTTCTGATCACACTTTCCCTCAGCAAGCGTGGTTACTATCGCGAGATGTCTGCATCGAAGCATGATGTGATCCGTCATACGGCGTGGCCCTATCAGCCACATTCAGAACATCGTACTTACCTGCTACTGATCGCCGCTGTGTTGTTGGTGGCTCAGCTGGTCTCGCCGCTGGTGGAGTTTCAGTTCATGCGCATCGTCGAGGTCAGTTACCCGGAAAGAGAGATGCGCACGGCCACGCTGGGGGTGTTTTTCTCGGTGCTAAGCGGGTTTTCCATCATTGTGAATTTGCTGGTGACGCCGCTATTGCTGAACCGGTTGGGGGTACTGGCGGGGTTGCTGGTGCAGCCTGTGATACTGGCGGCATCGACAATGGGCTTCATGCTGCAAGGTGGTTTTCTGGCAGCAGCCGTGATGAAAATCGGTGATCGGGGTCTATCCTACTCCATTACACGATCGGCTCGTGAGTTACTCTACATACCGGTCGACAAAGTGGTGATGTACCAGGCCAAGGCCTGGATCGATATGTTCGGCTACCGCAGCTTCAAGGTGATTGGTGCGGTGATCATTTTGCTGCTGACGCAATGGCCCACGTTGGCGCGCGATGTACTGAGCCTGAACTGGGTAATACTGCTTGCCTGTGGGCTTTGGGCGGGGTTATTGGTCGTCTTGTATCGTCACTATCAGGCATTGCTGTGTTCACAGTGTTGACGGGAGGCGATTGCGGGAGTGAGGTAGAGATACTGTTTTGCAGGTGTGAGACACTTCCTGGCCTCTATTGGGACAGCACTTTGCGGTACTCCTTCTCATACAGCTCTGCCACGGTCGATGCACAAAAAACCGTTGATGCGCGTGTACGGGCGTTGTTGGAAAGGGATCGATACAACTCGATATCTCCGAGTACTGTCTCCAATGCATCGAAAATATCATCCACGCTGGTTACATCGACCAGGATTCCTCCATTGCCAACGACGAATGGGACTCCACCGCTTTCCTTACCTCCGATGATGGGGATACCTAATCTCATGGCTTCGGCGATCCCCATAGGGCAGCTTTCTTCCAAAGCGGGATGAATCATCAAATCCGCGTCTTGGAGCTCGTTCAAGAGTTCGCGGTGAGGGATTCGCCCGTGAAGTTCTACGCCGTTCTCAATATCATGGCTTTTCAGCCACTGTGCAGCATCATCATTCTCCCCGTATCCAGTGCCATAGACATGTAGGGTGGCAGACGGATGTTGTTTTTGATACCGGGAGAATGCCAAGAATCCGACCTTCGTGTTTTTTCGTCGCCCCCAGCCGTTGGCCACCATAACTATCTTGGTTTCAGTCGTGATTTCGTTCTCGGTTCGCTTTGTATGTAAAATTTTGTCGATCCACTTTGGTAGAGGGTTCTGAATTGTAGTGATCGACCTTTTTGTGTATCGGGCAATCCTTTCACTGAGTGGTGGGGAGACAGCAGTGATGTGTCTTGCACGTGAGAGGCATTGTCTGGCCATATAGTAGCGGGCCAGCCGATATAGTGACTTATCGAATTTTATTACTGCGCCAGGGTCATCGTGGCAGGTGATCAAGTGGGGGATGTCAGTAGCCAGGGCCGACAGGCAAAACTCATAACTCCAATGAGCATGAATGATGTCTGGCGATGCTGCTTTTATCGCACTTTCCATCCCCTTGCGTTCCACTGAAAAAAAATCGGCGCCGCGACCAATGAAACCATTTTTTCGTCGGAACGCGTTGTGGCGCCATCCGATATAGTAGATATGGAGTTCGTTGTTTTCGCCAAATACGCGTTTTTCTATGTCGCCAGGCCGTATTTCCGTTGACGTGGTGATGACGGACACCCGGTGCCCTCTTTCCAGCAGCGCGCTGATCAAAGTACCCAGTAATGGTGCGCCGCCGTGACCGGGCGGAAGATCGACATGATCCGAATTTTGGACCAACTCGATGCTGTCCGAGGTGGTTGGGCCCACGAGGGCAATATGTAGCATGTTGTATCTCGGAATCTAGATTTTGGTGCGAAGCAACAGGGCGTAGATGTGTTTGCCGTTGTTTGCCGGGTAATTGGTTACGATAGCCATGATTATCGTGGGGTGTGAGAATATCATTTCTGGGGTCAGATGATTACCCCCCCATCGATTGCTGTTTCCAATGCTTGTTCCAGGGCAGTCTGCTCGTTGTCGCCAAGTTGCGTCTGTTCCGAAGTGGTAACGTAAAGCACGTCTTCTGCGCGTTCTCCGATCGTTGAGATCTTGGCCATGCGCGTCCGCGTGCCGGTCTTGTATAGCGCTGCCGCAATGTTGGCAAGGAGTCCGCGCTGGTCGAGGGTTGACACTTCGAGAATCGTATAGGGCTTGTTGGGGACGTTTTCGAAGCGGATGGTTGTTGGCACGTCGAAAGACTTGTGGCGCCGCGTGAGTTTGATCGGGGTGGGTTTGAAGTTTTTGGCGGGGTCTGCTACTGCTTTTTCCAGGCGTTCTTGCAGTTGTTCGAGGCGATAGGGGTCGTCGCAGGCATTGCCACTGTCATCAAGAACGCTGAAGGTATCGAGCGCCATCCCGTCACGGGTGGTGTAGATGTGGGCATCGACGATATTCAGGCCCAACTGTTCGAGAATGGCGGTGATGACGCTGAAGAGGGCAGGGTCGACCTTGGTATAGATGGTGACATCACTGGTGCCGTGTTCGGTTTCAGGCTTGATGTCCACCAGGGGCAGCTTGTCACCGCGTTGCAGCAGCAGCTGCGTTTGCCAGTGGATGATGTCGGCGTCATGGCGCTGAAAGTATTCGTCGTGCAGGTTTGTCCAGATAGCGTCGATTTGCGTGTCGTGCCAGCCATCGCGGTGCAGCATGGACTGGGCAAGCTTGCGGGTGTCGAGCGTGAGGGTGACCTGGCTCTCGGAGGGATCGCTGGTGCTGGCTGATTCCAGCCAGCGTCGGGTGCGGTGATAGAGCGATGACAGCAGACTGGCTTTCCAGCCATTCCACAGTTCCAGATTGGTGCCGCGGATATCGCTGATCGTCAGCAGGTAGAGGTAGGTCAGGCGTTCCAGTGATTGGACTTCGCGGGCAAACGCCTCGATCACGTCCATGTCAGTGATGTCCTTGCGCTGGGCGATCATCGACATCTTCAGGTGGCTTTTCACCAGCCAGGTGACCAGC
>CAZQXF010000012.1:13086-19822 GCA_964596975.1 uncultured Thiotrichales bacterium
CGTTGGCAGAACGCTTCGGCATCGACAGCGCCGAGTTCGGAATGATCACCACCGCGTCCTTTGCCGATGTCATGGAACAATGCGGCGAGATAGAGCAGTTTCGGCTTGCGTAGCGTGCCAAACAGCTCAGTGGCTTCGGGCACCTCGTCGGCGTGTTCAGTGGTGCTGAGTCGTCGCACGAAGCGCAGCACCATCAAGGTGTGTTCATCCACGGTATAGATGTGGAACATATCGAACTGCATGCGCCCAACAATATCCGCAAAAGCGGGAATATAGGCGGCGAGGATGCCGTAATTGTTCATCCGTCGGAAGTCGTGGTAGATGCCGCGCGGACGGCGCAACAGCTCCAGAAACAGCTGATGACAAGCGGGATCGTTGCGGAAATCCTCATCGATCAGCGGGATGCTGTGACGGATGGCGCGGATCGTGGCCGCACGAATACCCCGCGCTTCCGGGTGGCGTTGCAGCAGCAGGAAGAGTTCGAGCAGGGCCGGGGGGTGTTGCTCGAAGACATCCGGGTGGCGGATTTCGAGAAAGCCATTGCGCAGCTGGAAGCGCTCGTTCAGTTCGATGATCCGGGCGGGCTCGTCCGCCATCAGAATTTCTTCCTCGAAGTGTTGCAACAGCATCTCCGAGATGCGGGCGATATTGGTCACCGCGCGGTAATAATCCTGCATCATCTCTTCGACGGCACGGATCTCGTTGTCGTCGTCGTAGCCCAGCAGGCGGGCCAGGGGACGTTGCAGGTCGAGCAGCACCCGGTCGTCCTTGCGCCGTCCGAGCCGGTGCAGGCCAAAACGCACACGCCAGAGGAAGTCGCGCGAGCTGCACAGCGTGGTGTATTCCTCGTCGTTGATGAACTGTTGACCAATCAGCTCCCGCAGCGCCGCCACACCAAAATGTCGTTTGGTGATCCAGGCCAGCGTGTGCAGGTCGCGCAGACCACCGGGGTTTTCTTTCAGATTGGGCTCGAGCCGGTAGGACGAATCACCAAAACGGCGGTGGCGTTGTTGCAGTTCCTTGAGCTTGGCGGAGAAGAACAGCTTGCTCGGCCAGAAGTCTTTGCGCTGCATGACTTCCTGCAGTTGCTGGCTGAGTATCTCCGAACCGGTGATACGCCGGGATTCGAATAGATTGGTGGCCACGGTCACGTCGCGTTTGCCTTCGCTGTAACACTCCTCGATGGTGCGGACGCTCTGGCCGATGTCGAGGCCGGTATCCCAGAGAAAGGTGACATATGCAGAGAGCTTTTCGCTCAACTCGGCGTCGTCCGGGTCCTGTAGCAAAATGAGAATGTCAATGTCGGAAGAGGGGTGCAGCTCGCGGCGACCGTAGCCGCCAACCGCAAGCAGCGCCAGCCCCGCATTGTCACCGAAGCCGAACTGCTGCCAGCTATGGGTCAGCAGAGCGTCGATCGCGCGGCTGCTGTCCTTGAGGAGGTCGTCGATGTAATCGCCGTGGTCGAAGCCTTCGAAGGTCAGCGTCTTCAGCGCCTTCAGCAGGTCGCGGTATGGCGCGGGATTGGTGTCGAGTTGGGCCAGTTGCTCCAGCCATGGGGCGAGGTCGAGTGACGGCTCGGGCAGGCGGCAGCTTGCGGGCAGTGTCATGCAGGGTTCCTATTCGATGACTTCGCCAGTGCGCAACGTCAGTACCTCGTAACCTGTGTCGGTCACGAGAATGGTGTGTTCCCATTGTGCCGACAGGCTATGGTCCTTGGTGACGACGGTCCAGCCATCGGGCAGCACTTTGGAGAAACGCTTGCCGACATTGACCATCGGCTCAATGGTGAAGGTCATGCCGGGCTGTAGCACTTCGCCCTCACCGGGTTTGCCATAGTGCAGCACCTGAGGCGCCTCGTGGAAGCCTTTGCCGATGCCATGGCCACAGTACTCCCGCACGATCGAGAAGCGCCGCGCCTCGGTGAACGTTTGAATGGCATGGCCGATGTCGCCCAACGTGGCGCCGGGTTTGACCTGCTTGATACCTTCGATCATGGCCTCGCGGGCCGTCTCGGTGAGGCGTTTCGCAATGATCGAGGGTTTGCCGACACAGATCATCAGGCTGGTATCGCCATGATAGCCATCCTTGATGACGGTGACATCGATATTGATGATATCGCCGTTTTTCAGTTTCTTGTCGCTGGGAATACCGTGGCAGATCTGGTGGTTGACCGAGGTGCAGATCGATTTGGGAAAGCCGTGGTAGTTCAGTGGCGCCGGAATCACCTTCTGTTCATTGACCATGAAATCGTGGCAGATCTGGTCGATCTCGTTGGTCGTCATGCCGGCTTCGACACGTGGTTCGATCATCTCCAGCACTTCGGCGGCGGCGCGGCCAGCGGCGCGCATCTTCTCGATCTCCTCGGGAGTTTTGATGTGGATAGTCATGCCGAAATTGCGCCGTCGAATGGATAAGGGGTCGAAGTCTGTCACGTGCATCGAAGCGCGTCAAAAAGCCTCACAGCGGGCCACCCCGAGTCGCTAGTCTGTGTTCCCAGCCGCCTGGTTCGGGTTTTGGGCCAGCGCTTCCGGTAGTGGCAGCAGCTGGGGTTTGCCGGTGGGGCTGAGAATCGTGTGCCGGCCGGCCAGTGCCGGGTCGAGATGGGGGTAGTCGCGGGTGAAATGCAGGCCGCGGCTTTCCTTGCGGGTCATCGCTGCATCGATGATCAGTTCTGCCACCAGTGCGAGGTTGCGAAGTTCGATCAGGTCGGCGGTGATCTTGAAGTTGGCGTAGTACTCGAAAATCTCCCGATTCAGCAGATCGGCGCGATTCTTGGCGCGTTGCAACCGTTTGGTGGTACGGACGATGCCGACGTAATCCCACATGAAGCGGCGCAGCTCATCCCAGTTATGGGTGACCACCACGTGTTCGTCGGAATCGGTGACCTGGCTTTCGTCCCAGGCGGCGACGGGTGGTGGCGCCGGGGTTGTGGCGGCCAGCGCCAGGATGTCGTCAGCCGCGGCGCGGGCGAACACCAGGCATTCCAGCAGTGAATTGCTGGCCATGCGGTTGGCACCGTGCAGGCCAGTGCAGGAGACCTCGCCGACGGCGTAGAGATTCACCACGTCGGTGCGTGCCCTCAGATCGGTGATGACGCCGCCGCAAGTGTAGTGCGAAGCGGGAACGACCGGGAGCCAGTCGCGGGTCATGTCGAAACCGTATTTCAGGCAGCGGGCATAGACGGTGGGGAAGTGCTGGATGATGAAGTCGGCTGGTTTGTGGGTGATGTCGAGATAGACATTATCGAGACCAAGCCGCTTCATCTCGTGATCGATGGCGCGCGCGACGATATCCCGTGGTGCCAGCTCCTTGCGCTCGTCGAACCGGGCCATGAAGCGCTCACCGTCTGGCAAGCGCAGGTAGCCGCCTTCGCCCCTGACTGCCTCGGTGATGAGGAAGGACTTCGCCTGTGGGTGATAGAGACAGGTCGGATGAAACTGCATGAACTCCATATCGGCGACGCGGCAGCCGGCGCGCCATGCCATCGCAATGCCGTCTCCGGTGGAGCCGTCGGGGTTGCTGGTGTACAGGTAGGCTTTGCTCGCGCCACCGGTGGCCAGCACGACGAAGCGCGCCCGGAACACGTCAACACGGCTGCGATCGCGGTCGAGCACATAAGCGCCGGTGCAGCGGCCCTCCTTGCGGATCAGATCGATCGCCAGGTGGTGCTCGAACAGTTCGATATTGCCGTGATCACGTGCCTGGCTCACCAGTGTATTTTCCAGTGCGCTGCCAGTTGCATCTTCCGCATGGACGACGCGGCGATGGCTGTGGCCGCCTTCACGCGTCAGATGCAGGTCGCGGCGGCCGTCGCTGCCTTTTTCCGTCGTGAAAGGTACGCCGAGATCGAGCAGCCACTCGATGGCTTCGCGACCGTGCTCAACGGTAAACCGCACGGTGTCCTCGTCACAC
The DNA here is from genome assembly GCA_964596975.1 of uncultured Thiotrichales bacterium. GTDB lineage: Bacteria > Pseudomonadota > Gammaproteobacteria > UWMA-0217 > UWMA-0217 > JALSHZ01. Next base: position 16,999 of record CAZQXF010000012.1, read on the forward strand.
AGCCCGGCGCCGGCATTGATCGTGTCGGCGACGTGAGACTCGATCGAGTCATCGTCGGCCATCACTGCCGAAATCCCGCCCTGGGCATAAAACGTGCTCCCGTCGGTGATTTCTACCTTGCTGAGTACCGCCACGCGAAGGCTGCCGGCGAGGTGCAGGGCCAGGCTCAGGCCAGCCGCGCCGCTGCCAATGACGAGTACGTCGTGACTGAATTCAAGTTGTGATTGTGTCGGGAGGTTCATTTCGTCGGGTATTTTGGCATACTTGTCGGCGTTCCGAGGGTGAAAGCCCGTATCGGGATCTCAGGAGAAAAAACAGATTGCATGAAGCACCAGGCACGCAACCTCGATGTTGCGTCCGGCGGGTGGGCCTTGGCCCGCTGCCAGCCATAACAATAATTACATAATTCAGAGGTGTCTTGTGAGCAAGGGTCATGAAAACACGGCGAGAAGTTCCGACGAAGAACTCATCAAACGTGTCAAGGCAGGAGACAGGCAGGCGTTCGACGTATTGGTCGGCAAGTACCAGAGCAAGATCATCACGCTGGTCAGTCGATATGTGAAAGATCCCCATCAGGCGCTCGACGTGTCGCAGGAGGCCTTCGTCAAGGCCTACAAGGGGCTGGCAAGCTTTCGTGGCGATAGTGCGTTCTATACCTGGCTGTATCGGATCGCGATCAATACCGCCAAGAACCATCTGGTGGCCGAAGGGCGACGCCAGCCTGATTCGGCTATCGATGTGCAAGATGCTGAACAATATGCTGATTATCATGAGCTTAAGGACACTGCGACCCCAGAGAGCATGCTACTATCAGAAGAGATCAAGTTGACGGTCAGTTCGGCCATCAAGCACTTGCCGGAAGACCTGAAGATTGCAATCACGCTGCGTGAACTCGAAGGATTGACCTACGAAGCGATTGCCGAGGCGATGGATTGCCCGATTGGAACCGTGAGGTCGCGGATATTCAGGGCGCGGGAAGCCATCGACAAGGTGCTGGCCCCGCTATTGAACTAATTGGGAACGGGACTGCCCAATAGTATACAGGTAGCTACAAACAGGGTTTCAACGGAAGAATGGGCAATTCATATCAAGAAAGGCTGTCGGCTTGGGTTGACGACGAGCTGGGCGAGTTCGAAACGCGTCGCGTAACGGACGAGGTGCTGAAATCCGAATCGGCGCGCAGTCGGCTGAAACATTATCAGCTGATCGGCTCGGCCATTCGAGGCGAGCCAGCAGTGGCACTGGATCAGTCGTTCAGTGATCGCGTGATGGCTGAAATCGCCGCGCTCCCGGAAGAGGAGCAGTGGGATCTGGGCGGTGGTATTGAGGCATCACCGGCTGATGACAGCCGTCGTGGCATCCCCTGGTTGAAAGTGCTGGCCGGCGGTGCGATCGCTGCGTCCGTGGCATTGATCTCCCTGACTGTACTCAAATCCATCCACTCGCTGACCAGCGTCGATCAGCAGGTGAGTCAACAAACGGCAGCAAATGTCGTTCCCGAGTCGAGGCCGCAGGACGATGCTTCCGTTGCTGGAACAGTCGCGGCTGTCCCGCCAGCTGATCTCGCCAAGCCGGTCAGTTCTCCATCCGTCGTGCCGCAGGTGGCGAAGCCGATTGCGCCGGCGATGCAGGGCAGCGCCAATGCACGCTTGCTCGGCGGCTATCTTGCAACGCATGCTGAACATGCATCGCGGCGCACGATGTTGCCACGGGCAAGAATCATGGGGTTCGACATGCCGGTGGATGAAACGCCTTGATGTTGAAAGCTATCGTGGTGGTGTTGTCACTGTGGGTGGCATCATCGTCGGTCGCCGTTGCTGCAGATGATCGCGAAGCCGTCAGCCGATTGCTGGAGAAAATGGCGTCCGCAGCCCAGTCCCTCAACTACACCGGTGCTTTCACCTTCGTCAATGGCGACAAGTCGTGGACCATGCAGATTGTTCATGGTTTCGACCAGCACGGTGAACGCGAATATCTGTCAACGATCGCTGGTGAACCGAGACAAGTCTATCGTGACGATCACAGCCTCATCAGCGTGATCCCCGACCGCGAGCTGCTGCTGATCGAAGAGTCAGGCACCGAACGCTCTGCAGCGGACGTTTTCGCGCGTCAGTTCAATACCCGCAGTGATTACTACGACTACTATCTCGATGGTTCCGAGGAGATTGCCGGCTATACCTGTCAGGTTGTTTCGATCGTGCCACGCGACAGCCATCGTTTCGGATATCGGCTCTGTCTGGAAGCGGAAAGCGGCTTGCTGCTGAAGTCGCAGGTGGTTGACAAGGCAGGACAACCAAAAGAGCAGTTGATCTTCAGTCGCCTCCAATTGCCGGAAAAAACGCCAGACATTCGTTTCAGCGCCGAGGAGTATGACTGGCTGCCCGACATCGGGGGCGAGGTTGTCGCGGCGCAAGACAACACGCTGGATTTGCTGCCGCGCTGGCAGCTTGGCTGGTTGCCGCCCGGCTTCAAGGTGACGCAGGACGTGACGCGAAGCGTGCCTGGAAGTCGATCGGCGGTACGCCATATCGTATTGGACGATGGCATCGCGGCCATTTCGATTTTCATCAAGCAACCACTCAATGGTGAGCGTTATCATGCGTCCAGAGAGCACTCCGGCGCGTTGAATACATTGATGAGCATCAAACAGGGCTTCGTACTCGCGGTGATTGGCGAAGTGCCCGAAACAACCATCACCGCCATACATGCAGGACTCAAGTTAACGCCATGATCAAAGAGTTGGGAACTGTCGTCAGAACTGAAGGTGGATTTGCCTGGGTGGAAACCCAGCAAAAGAGCGCCTGCGGTTCCTGTGCGTCGGCTG
>CAZQXF010000013.1:0-15341 GCA_964596975.1 uncultured Thiotrichales bacterium
GTTGCCCCCTCCAGGCGCACCCGTCAGCGGCGCGTGTGAAGGGGAAAGAAAACCAAGTGGCCGGGTGGCTATTGAATGGCTGGCTCAGTATCATTTCGTTACTTTTCGGTGTGTGCCCGCTACGCGGGCTAGGGCGCTGAGTAGTTACGCGGTGCTTTGGCGGCGAAAAGCGTAGTTCAGCGCGTTTGCTGCCACGGTGTCAATGACAGCGCATGGCCTCGCCACGGTTCGCCGTGTCGATAGCGCAGCCCGGTAAAGCGATACAGCATGCGGTCGATGCCTTGAGGGCAGTGGCCGAGCCGGTCGACCAGCCAGAAGGTTACGGGGGGGCGTTCCCCGGGCGCGGGGCGAAATGGGCGCCACTGCCTGTTGTCGGGCTGCCATTCATACAGCCGGTGCCGACGCCGGTCGAGGTAGAGCAGCCTGGGTGTCTGCTCGCCAAGATAAAACCACAAGGGTCGATAGAGCTGGTTTTCGCATAGCAGCACGATGTCACTGCGGGCTGCGCGCTGGCCGAGCTGGCTGCTCAGGTCGCGCCAGGCTTCCTTCTGATAATGTGTCCGCCATGCCCAGGATGAAGCGCCCAGTAGCAGTGCCAGGGTGATGCCGGCGACAACCCGCAGCCGCGGCCACTTGATATGGCCGATGGCGAGCGCCAGCCCGGTCATGGCCAGCAGGTGGTCGGGGCTGATGGTGCGCGTCAGGTAGACAGGCTTGACCAGCCCGATCAGCCACAGTGTCATTGGTGGCAGTAGCACTAACCCCAGCAGCAGGATGCCAAGGCTGCGCCGTTGGCGAAGGTAGGTTGCGATGCCCGCCAGTGATACGGCGGCGAGCAGGATGCTGCCGGTGACAGCCAGCTCCCGACCGCCGAGGTGAACAAGGCTGCGCGCGCCAAACAGACTCAGCCATTGCAGCAGCGCCTGCATGGGCGAGGGTTGGCGTAGCCAGTTGAAGCTTGCGGCGGCGTTTTCCAGGGCCAGCCCCAGCCAGGGCAGTAGTGTCAATGCAGCGCCCAGGCTTAGTAGTGCCGGTAGCAGCATTCGACGCCAGGGCAGTGGGCGCACCACCGCCAGCGCAATCCAGTAAGCGAGTTGCGATGCCGCCAGCCATGGCAGACCGACTGGGTGGGCATGCACCATCAACAATGCGCCCAGGGCCCATAGCAACAGTATGCCAATGCTGCTCCGACCGGTGTCGTCGCGTAGCAACTTCACCATGGCCAATATCAGCAGCAGCCAGCCAAAGGTCAGCAGAACATAGTGCCGTGCCTCCTGGCTATAGTGTAGGTGGATGTCGGATAGCAGCATGAAAAGCGCCAGCCAGAACGCCGTGCTGCGACCCGCCAACTGATTCCCCAGAACCCAGGCCAGCGCCACCGTCAGCGCGCCCAGCAGCGCCGCCGGCAGACGCAGCGCGAACTCGCTGTCCCCCGGCGACCAGAAAGCGGCAGTCAGCAGATAGTACAGTGGTGGCTTGTGCGTGATCGGCTGGGTCCATAGCGCTGTCGCTGAGTAGGTGCTGTGCCACGCCGTCGATGCTTCATCGCCCCATAGCGACTTCGCATCCAGCCCCCAGAGGTAGCAGGCAAGGGCGACGAGGCCAAACAGGAGCGGGATCAAGTACTGGCCGATGGCATCCGTCTTCCGATTCATTGTGCTGTTGTCGTCAATGGAATGTAGTTGGTGTGCAAGGTTGCCATTCGTTGCCGTTTTCCGCCAGGCTATCCACTGGCGGGGCAGCGTCTTGATTGATGTCATGCCTTTGACAACATTCAGGACTATGATGCTGGCACTGTCCGATGAATCGGGGACGGGGGTGGTGAGAAATACGAGCTAATGGTCTCCGAAACTTGAGTGCAAGCGAAACAGGAAATTCCACATCATGAACCAGAAAGACTTGACGGGGCGTCCGAACCTTATTCAGCACGGTCGGGGGACTGGTCCGCTGCGAACCAGGCGGCCGATCTATATGGACTTTTTGCCGCCATGCAACGATGCCTGTCCAGCGGGTGAAAATATTCAGGCCTGGCTCGCCTTGGCTCAGGATGGTCAATATCACGCTGCCTGGCAAAGCCTGATCGAAAACAATCCTTTTCCCGCCATTCATGGCCGTGTCTGCTACCACCCCTGTGAACAGGGGTGCAACCGAAACCATACGGACAACACCGTGCAAATTCATGCGGTAGAGCGTTTTCTGGGTGATCTGGCGTTGGAAGAAGGCTGGACACCAGCCTTCGACATGCCGAAGGGCGGCGGGCGGGTCTTGATCGTCGGTGCCGGCCCCAGTGGCCTGTCGGCTGCCTACCATCTGCGTCGCATGGGGCATGAGGTCGAGATCCGCGAAGCCGGGCCGGTGGCGGGCGGGATGATCCATTTTGGCATTCCTGCCTATCGCATGCCGCGCAAGGAGCTGAACGCGGAAATCAAGCGTGTTGAGGACATGGGCGTCAAGTTCACCTTGAATCATCGTGTCGACCGCCTGCTCAAGGAAAAGGAAGAAGGCGGGTTCGATGCCGTTTTTGTTGCGATCGGTGCGCATATCAGCAAGAAGATCAATATCCCGGCGCGGGAAGCGGGAAAGATGCTCGATGCGGTAACTTTTCTGCGCGAGGCCTATAGCGACAACCCACCGAAAATTGGTCGGCGGGTAGCGATTTACGGCGGTGGCAACACGGCGATGGATGCCGCCAGAACCGCCAAGCGGCTGGGTGCCGAGGAGGCGCTGATTATTTACCGGCGCGACTGGGACAATATGCCGGCGCATGATTTCGAGGCCGAGGAGGCGCTGGAAGAAGGGGTCAAGATCAAGTGGCTGCGCACCATCAAGGAAATTGATGAGGAGCATCTGCGGGTCGAGGTGATGGAGCTCGATGAGCAGGGGCGGCCGCATCCGACCGGAAAATATGAAGACCTGGAAGCCGATGCCTTGATCATGGCCGTGGGCCAGGAAGCGGATACCCGCTTTTTGCGCAATGTGCCCGGCATCGAATTCAACCGTGACGGCACGGTGATAGTAGCTGACAACATGATGACCGGCAGTGAAGGCATTTTTGCCGGCGGCGATATGGTGCCTACCGAGCGTTCGGTGACCAACGCAGTCGGGCATGGCAAGAAGGCGGCGCGTCATATCAACGCCTATTTGCGCAATACGGTCTATCGGCCACCACCACGGCATCCGGTGATCGGCTATGAGCATCTGCATCTGTGGTTTCGTACCGATGCGCCCGCGCAGCAACAACCCGAGTTGCCGGTACCCGAGCGGATCGATAACTTCGATGAAATCGTCAAGGGTCTTTCCGAGGCTGAAGCGCGCTACGAGGCGCAGCGCTGTCTTTCCTGTGGCAACTGTTTCGAATGTGACGGTTGCTATGCCGCCTGTCCGGAAGGCGCCATCATCAAGCTGGGCAAGGGAAAACGCTATCGCTACGACTACGACTTGTGTACCGGCTGTGCCGTCTGTTTTGAGCAGTGTCCATGCCACGCCATTGAAATGATTCCCGAGCCGGGGCTTGATACTGGTGAACAGGCAGTACCAGGAGCCGCAAGAAACGAGGGGGAAATATCATGAGCCAGCAACAGGTCACGATCGATGGCAACGAAGCCGTGGCGCATGTGGCCTATCGGGTCAGTGAAGTGTGCTCCATCTATCCGATTACCCCCGCATCGCCGATGGCCGAGGCCACCGATGTCTGGTCGGCAAACGGGGTCAAGAATATCTGGGGCCAGGTGCCCGATGTCATCGAAATGCAGAGTGAAGGCGGCGCCGCAGGAACGGTACATGGCGCATTGCAAACCGGTGCAATGACGACGACATTTACCGCCTCCCAGGGCTTGATGTTGATGTTGCCGAACATGTACAAGATTGCCGGCGAGCTGACCGCGACGGTGTTTCATGTGGCGGCGCGTTCGCTGGCGGCGCAGGCATTATCGATCTTTGGTGATCATGAAGATGTGATGGCGGCGCGTACCACCGGTTTTGCCATGTTGTCGTCTGCCTCGGTGCAGGAAGCGCACGATATGGCGATGATCAGTCATGCGGCCACGCTCGAAGCACGAATGCCCATTCTGCATTTCTTCGACGGTTTTCGTACCTCGCATGAAGTCAACAAAATCAGTCTGCTGTCGGATGCGCAGATTCGCGCCATGATTAATGAGGATCTGGTCATCGCGCATCGCAAGCGGGCGTTGAACCCTGATCATCCATTTATTCGTGGCACTGCGCAAAATCCGGATACCTATTTTCAGGGGCGCGAAACTGTCAATCCGTTCTACCAGAAAATGCCTGAAATCGTGCAGCGAACAATGGACCGCTTCGCTGAACTCACCGGGCGGCAATACCATATTTTTGATTACCATGGTGATGCTGCGGCAGAGCATGTCATCGTGATCATGGGTTCCGGCGGCGAAACGGTGTTGGAGACGATGCGGTTTCTCAATGCCCGGGGCGCAAAACTCGGTGTCTTGCAGGTTCGTCTGTTCAGACCCTTTGCCGGTGAGCAGTTGCTCCAGGCATTGCCCGATACCGTCAGGGGGATTGCCGTTCTCGACCGGTGCAAGGAGCCGGGTGCCGCGGGTGAGCCGTTGTATCAGGATGTGTTAACCGCCTTTGCCGAGGCATTTGGCCAGGGGAAGGTCGAGCGCATGCCGCGAATTATTGGCGGGCGCTATGGCTTGTCGTCGAAGGAGTTCACGCCGGGCATGGTCAAGGCTGTCTATGATGAACTCGGCAAGCCAGAGCCCAAGAACCATTTTACGATCGGTATAATCGATGACCTCACGCATACCAGTCTGACGTTTGATGCAGACTTGTCGGTTGAGCCGCAGAGCGTTACACGTGCACTTTTCTATGGCCTGGGCTCCGATGGCACGGTAGGGGCCAACAAGAACAGCATCAAGATTATCGGTGGCAATACCGAGCAATATGCACAGGGCTATTTTGTCTATGATTCGCGCAAGTCCGGTTCGATGACGACATCGCATTTGCGTTTTGGGCCAGAGCCGATCCGTGCGCCGTACCTGATCCAGAAAGCGAACTTCATTGCCTGTCACCAGTTCAGCTTTATCAATAAAATTGACGTGCTGAAACTGGCTGATGACAATGCCGTTTTTTTGCTCAACAGCCCATTGCCCGCCGATGCAGTGTGGGATGCGTTGCCCCGCCCGCTGCAAGAAAAGATCATTGAGCGGAAGATTGCTTTCCATGTGATCGATGCCAACAGGGTCGCTCAGGAGACGGGCATGGGGCGGCGCATCAATACGATCATGCAAACCTGCTTTTTTGCGCTGTCGGGCATTCTGCCGCGCGAAGAAGCCATTGCGCAGATCAAGCATGCCATCGAGAAAAGCTACTTCGCGAAAGGCCAGAGTATTATCGACAAGAACTTTGCGGCGGTCGACGCAGCGTTGGCGCATCTGCATCAGGTCGATGTGCCTGATGCTGTCACCAGCGAGCGGGATTTCAATCCCGTCGTACCCCCGCAGGCACCTGAATTTGTAAAACAGGTCACTGCGGTCATGCTGCGGGGCGAAGGCGATACGCTGCCGGTCAGTCAGCTGCCCAATGATGGCACCTATCCCAGCGGTACGACGCAGTGGGAGAAACGAAATATTGCGGACTATGTTCCGCAATGGGAGCCAGATCTGTGTATTCAGTGTGGTCATTGTGCCATTGTTTGTCCGCACAGTGTGATTCGTTCGCGCTTCTACAATGAGCAATTGCTTGAGGATGCACCCGAGTCATTCCCTTCGGCACCGATCACTGCGCGCGGTTTTCCCGAAACCCGATTCACTTTGCAGATTTTCCTTGAAGACTGCACCGGTTGCGGCGTCTGCGTGGGGGTCTGCCCTGTTCGGGACGAGCGAAATAGTGGTCGCAGGGCAATCAATATGGAGCCGAGGGTGCTGATGCTGGAACAAGGGCGTGAAAATGTAGCATTCTTTAATCGCTTGCCGGTCAATCGACGGGCCAGAATCGACTATTCTGCGGTTCGCGGAGTGCAGTTTCTCCAGCCACTTTTCGAGTTTCCCGGTGCCTGTGCCGGTTGTGGTGAAACACCTTACATCAAATTGCTGACCCAATTGTTTGGGCCGCGTTTGCTGGTGGCCAATGCAACAGGCTGTTCGTCGATTTATGGTGGCAACCTGCCGACGACGCCGTGGACGCTCAATCATGAAGGGCAGGGCCCCGCCTGGTCCAATTCACTATTCGAAGACAATGCGGAATTTGGCTTGGGCATGCGCATCAGTGCTGACCATCAAAATCATACGGCGCGAGAGTTACTCCAGGAAATGGCGTCCGAGCTGGATGAGCAACTGGTCGAGGAGACGCTCAATGCCGAGCAGAGAGAGGGAAGTCAGATTCGCGCTCAGCGCCGTCGCGTGATTGCACTGAAAAAACAGTTGCAGGAGATTGATAGCGAGCAGGCGCGCAGGTTGATGTCGGTGGTCGAACATCTGGTGCGCCGCAGCGTCTGGCTGGTCGGCGGTGATGGCTGGGCCTACGATATCGGTTCGGGTGGTCTCGACCATGTGCTGTCGACCGGTCGCAATGTCAATGTGCTGGTACTGGATACCGAGGTCTACTCCAATACTGGCGGCCAGATGTCCAAGGCAACGCCAACCGGCGCGGCAGCAAAATTTGCGTCGGCGGGCAAACGCATTGGCAAGAAGGACTTGGCCTTGCAGGCGATGTCCTATGGCAATGTCTATGTCGCACAGGTCGCGATCGGCGCCAACCCGCAGCAGACCCTGCTGGCCATTCGTGAGGCAGAAGAATATGACGGGCCGTCGATCATTCTGGCCTACAGCCACTGTATCGCGCACGGCTATGATCTACGGCACGGACCACATCAGCAAAAGCTGGCGGTGGAAAGCGGCTACTGGCCGCTGCTGCGTTATAACCCTGCATTACGTGAAGCCGGCATCCCGCCATTCGTACTGGATTCGCCGCGCCCGAGAATCAGCTTCAGGGAGTATGCGTACAATGAAGCGCGCTACAAGATGCTGACCCGCACTCACCCCGAAGAGGCCGAGGAGCTGATGGAACTCGCCCAGAAAATGGTCGACCTGCGCTGGCAGACCTATGAAGAGATGACGCGCAATAAACCATCGGATTTTCAGCCGGTAACGCGGCGTTCCTGATAATATCTCCTTTTGTTGGCTGATCTCCGATTTGGCATCGTCTTGGGGTGGTTATTGAGCCAATGCATCGATGTCTCGCATTAAGGACGTCCTGTTTATGCAGAATGCGACCATTATCACGTTTATCTGTTACCTTCTTGCCATGTTGGCACTGGGCGTTATCGCCTGGCGGCTGACGAATTCGTTGTCGGACTATATTCTCGGTGGTCGCCGTCTTGGCCCTGCAGTAACAGCATTGTCGGCGGGGGCGTCGGATATGAGCGGTTGGTTGCTGTTGGGTTTGCCGGGGGCGTTTTACATCTCGGGCCTGAATCAGATCTGGATTGTGATCGGTCTGCTGCTCGGTGCGTTGGTCAACTGGCATGTTGTTGCCGCACGACTGCGACATCATTCGGCGCGCCTCGATGATTCGTTGACGATTCCCGATTTTCTCGAAAATCGTTTTCGGGATGAGAGCCGTCTGCTGCGTTTGATTTCAGCATTGGTGATTCTGCTTTTTTTCACCTTCTATGTTTCTTCGGGCATGGTCAGTGGTGCGCTGCTGTTCGAAAAGAGCTTTGGCTTGCCCTACCAGACGGCGCTGCTCGTCGGATCGCTGGTGATTGTCTCCTACACTTTTCTTGGTGGCTTTCTCGCTGTCTCCTGGACGGATTTCGTGCAGGGCCTGCTGATGCTGCTGGCGCTGGTGATTACCCCGGTCGTGCTCGTTGTGGAACTGGGTGGCATGTCAGGGGCGGTTACAACCATCGGCAGGGTTCAGGCGACAGCGATGGATCCTTTGCATGAGATGGATGTACTCGCGATTGTGTCATTGCTGGCCTGGGGGCTGGGATATTTTGGCCAGCCGCATATTCTTGCGCGCTTCATGGGGATTCGTTCGGTGGGCGAGGTGCGTCAGGCCAAGTACATTGGTATGTCGTGGATGCTGCTGTCGATGCTTGGCGCCATGCTGATCGGCCTTGGCGGGATTGCATGGTATGCCGACAATCCGCTTGAAAATGGCGAAACCGTGATGATTCTGCTCAGCCAGGTGCTGTTCAATCCCTGGGTGGCGGGTGTGTTGCTGGCTGCGATTCTGGCGGCCATCATGTCGACGATCGATTCTCAGCTGTTGGTGAGTTCTTCCGCCGTGGCCGAGGATCTCTATCGCGGCTTCATCCGGCCCGAGGCCAGTCAGCGTGAGCTGGTGATCGTCAGTCGTGCCGCTGTGCTGGCCGTGGCAATGCTGGCTGGTCTTTTGGCGCTCAATCCCGACAGCAGTGTACTGTCATTGGTGGGCTACGCCTGGGCCGGGTTTGGTGCCGCATTCGGGCCAGTGGTGCTGCTGTCGCTGCTGTGGCGCGGCATCACGCGCAATGGTGCCTTGGCGGGCATGCTCACGGGTGCAATCACCGTTGTGATCTGGAGCAAGCTGTCAGGCGGGATTTTCGATCTCTATGAGCTTGCGCCGGGCTTTGTTTTTGCGTTGTTGGCGATTGTGATTGTCAGCTTCCTGGGGAAGGTGCCGGATGAGATCGTGCTGCAGGAGTTTGATGCAGCCAGGGGCTGATTCCTCCAGTCCCTGGAATTTTTCATGTTCCAGCATATGACAGCCGTCATATGTTCATGAAATCGATCTGGGGTATGGTAGGCCGCGAAACTTGTCCCCTTTTCGTGAAATCCTTCGATGACGCCTGCCCCCCAGCTAGAGACACCGGTACTGTTCCTTGTGTTCAACCGCCCTGATACCACCAAAACTGTTTTCAAGGAGATTCGGCGCGCCCAGCCAAAGCGCTTGTATCTCGCTTCCGACGGCGCCAGAAGTAGTGTCAGTGGTGAGCATGAAAAGGTGGCTGCCGTCAGAGCCTGGGTTGTTGACCATATTGACTGGGACTGCGATGTAAAAACACTGTTCCGGCGTGAAAATCTTGGCTGCAAACAGGCGGTTTCAGGTGCGATATCCTGGATGTTCTCTATGGAGGAAAAGGGGATTATTCTGGAGGATGACTGCCTGCCAAGTCCTTCTTTTTTTTCCTTTTGTGAGGACATGCTCGATCAGTACGAGGGTGCTGAACGGGTGCTGAGTATATCTGGCTACAACCCTCTGGGTGCTGTGGGTTGGAGTGATGATATTATTTTTTCCAAGTACTTCTTTTCATGGGGGTGGGCGACTTGGGCAAAATGCTGGGAGGTTTATGACGCAGAGTTTTCTGCGTACTTGAAGCTACAGCGTTCCGGGAATTTGCCTACTGTTTACCCTGGCCCTCTGGAGCGTGCTATTCGCTCGCGAAGAATCGGTGCCTGTCTGAATGGCGGAGTAGATTCCTGGGCAATACCATGGAACGTCACGCATCATATGCATCAACGTTTTTCGATTGTGCCAGCCGCCAGCCTGATTACCAATATTGGTTTTTCGAATACGGATGCGACTCATACAAAGGCAAATAAATGGGATATCGCATTCTATAATCATAGCGGAGATTCAAAGGTTGTGAATTCCATCGTCAAAGTACGGACGCCTGTTGAGGATAAACGCTTTACAAGGAAGTTTCTTCGGCGGGAGGCTGTCAGAAGCATACTGAAAATAATGGCAGAAAAATATCAGGCGATGATTTCTGTGTTTCTCGCTAGGGGAGGTGAGCGTTGATGAAAAAGATTCTTTTCCTGTCGCCATTGCCGCCGCCTGATTACGGAAGTGCCATCTCCAGCAAAATGTGCCTTCAGGTTCTTGAAGACCAGCCATCGTATCGGGTGCGCAATATCAGATTGAACCGCTCAAAGGAGATGTCTGATCTTGGGGCTGTTTCGCTCAACAAGGTGTTTGGCTTTTTGGCAGTGCACTGGGGTGTGTTCAAGAACATCATTGTACAGAGCCCTGATCTCGTCTATGTGATGCCGGCAACGGGAGGGCTCGGGTTTGTGCGGGACTTTCTCGCCATACTCATTGCGAAGGCCATGAGGCAAAACCTGCTGATTCACCTGAGAACATCGATTTCCGATCGTGACAATAGGAGCTTGGTCAAACGGACGGTGTTCGGCTGGGCTTTCAGGGGTTCAAAGGTCATTGTCCTTGCAAGTAATCTTGCTGATGGTATTTCGATGTATGTGAATGATCGCGATGTGTCTGTCTTGCACAACGCCATTAGTCCGACCCTTAGTGACTCGGCGTATTCTCGGATACGGGAGGAAAAGGCAGGGTGCGATCATCTCCGTTTATTGTTTCTTTCGAACATGATCAAGAGTAAAGGGTGGCCGGTAGCGCTTGAAGTTGCAAGATTTCTCAAGCAGGACGGCATCCCATTTTCAATGCGGTTTGCCGGTAACTGGTTGTCAGACGAAGACCACCAAGAGTTTGATGAGCTGGTACGACGCCTTGGCCTGAGTGAACATGTTTCCCACGTTGGGCATGCGGATGACGAGCTGAGGCACAGTTTGTTGTCTACGTCAGATCTTCTTGTGTTTCCTACGACTTACAGGCTTGAGGCATTACCCCGCGTTATTATTGAGGCGATGGAATATGGTGTGCCCGCTGTGACGACTACACATGCAGGAATTCCCGATATTGTTACTCATGGGGAGACAGGGTTTTTGGCGGGAAAAGATATCTCAGCCGATATGGTCAGAGATATAGAGTCGATGGTGGATCGAACGCGATTGTTGGAGATAAGCGATAAGGCGCGTGATCGCTTTATCGAGAACCACCAAATTTCCTCTTTTCGGCACCAGTTTGTCGCCATTGTAGATAAAGCGCTCGAAGGCGCTTGAGGCATTCTCCCGCCAATTGCCGTGCCTTTCGCAGATGCTTCCCCGCTGACGATCTCAGCGTCGGAATGCCGGCTGGTTGCTCGTTGCAAGCTCCGACTCTGGCACCCCATTGCGATACAAAATCCTGTTCTGTCGTCGCGCACTGATGCGCTCCCCAGGGGTGACAATGCCGCTTAGGTTGAGCGGGTCGCAGCCGTTGATGAGTTGGTAGGTGGGTTGTGCAGGTTCATCACGCTGTTGGCGCAGGGGCTTGATGGCATCGGGGAGGGCGAATTGTTCGCCGCTGAAGCTGTCGACGAAGCGGCCGCCGCGGATTTCGCCACGTGCCTCCAGGCGGCGGTAGCAGCGCAGCAGGTCGCGCCAGGGCGGGAGATTCTGTTCCCGTTCGAGGAGCTTGCGGAAAATGACGCCGTAGCGTTGGAGCAGTGTCCAGGCGATATGTTCCAGCTTTTCCTGTGAATCAACGGGTTGCGGTGGCAGGGATAGCAGGCTCCAGCGTCCGGCGTTGTCGATGCTCCAGGCAGTGCTGCGACCGCGAGCCCGGCGGCGGCCGGCGGAAAATGATGGGCGCTTATTGCTCGGGGTCAGCAGGGCGCGCAGTCCGCTGAAGTGGTCGGCAGTGGCCCAGCCGGCGGCGACAAGCTCGGCCAGGGCGGTTTCGGCCTGGGTACGCAGCAGGCCGCTGCCTTGTACCAGGTCGAGAAAGAATTGGGCACCATTTTCATTGAGCTGGTGGTAGAGCCGCAGTGTGGTGCTGCTCAGGTTGTCGCTGGGTTCGGTGTCGTCTGTGCCGAGCCAGTAGGGTAAGTGGCAGCGTTCGATCAATGCAATTCTTGTGGTGGCCAGTGGCGCGGTTTTGGGCTGCGACGCTTTTTCCGGGTGCAGCCAGACGATCTGACCGCTGCTGCAGAGCTGATCGAGCTGCTGTGGCTGGTAGCCGCGCAGCCGTGCTGGCAGGATGTCTTGCTCCCATGCAGCGGCGGCAATCCCGAAACCTTCCAGTTGTTGGAGCACGCCCAGCAGCGCTTCTGGCCCTTCGCCTGGGTCATCGAGGCCGTGCCAATGAAACAGAAAGCGCATATAGGCCGCGGGTGAAACGGGCTTGATTGCCGCGCGCAGCGTTTGCAGCGTGTAGCGATGGATTCGCGCCAGCAACCGGCGTTCGCACCACTGCTCGCCAGCGTCGCCGCTGAATTCGCCGCGCATGACAAAGCCTTCCTGCTCCAGCGCCAACAGTACCGCCGCGGTGTCGTTGACGCTGAGGCCCAACGGCTGCCCCAGTGCTGCCGCAGTGACCGGGCCAAGCATTTCCAGGCGGTTGCGCAACAGCTCGATCCGGGCCTCATCAGGGTTGGCGATTGTTTCAAGCGCCGGAATCTCTGGCGCGAGTCTTGCGCCCGGCCAGGTGGCGAGGATCTCGTGGAGCCGTTCTGCTGCTATCCACAGCGGTTCCCCGCTGTGTCCGGGTGATACGCGCGTTGCCCGTCGTTGTCGGCACAGGGCATCGAACAGTTTCTCGTCAGGGTCACTGCGCCGCGCTTCGGTTTCGGTCAGAAAGCCGTAGATCACCAGTGCATCGGCCAGCTCGTCAGCGTCGCGGATCAGCGGCCAGGCCTCCTCATGGACTTGTGCAATGGCAGCGGGGTCGAGCAGCGCCAGTTGATCGGCCGCTTCCGGGGTGGCGAAGCTGCGGCTTTGCACGGCCAGGGTGCGGCGCTCTTCGGCTGGCGCATCGTCGAGAAAGGCGTAAGGGCGGGCGTTGATCACTTCGGTTGCTAGCGGTGACGGGCCGGTCAGGTCGCGACAGTGAATCGTTACCTCGCCGTTGTCGATGCGCCGCAGCAGCCGTTCCAGACCGGCGATGTCCATCAGGTCGGTGAGGCAGTCTTGCAGTGTCTGATCGACCAGCGGGTGCTCCGGCACCTCGCGTTCACCGGCAATGTTTTCAAAACAGGCGAGTTGATCGGGGAAGACGAGCGCGACCAGGTCCTCGGCGTCGGCGCGTTGAAATGGCGCGGGCACGCGGCGACCGTTGCGGTTGCGAACAATCGCCAGTGAGATGCAGGCGTTCCAGCGCCAGTGGGTGGCGAACATCGGTGCGTCGAGCAGTGCCTGAATGAGAATGTGCCGTACCGTATCGGCTTGCAAGTAACCGGCGACTTCTTCCAGCGGAAAACTGTGGCTAGCGCCCAGTGATAGGACGATGCTGTCTTCCAGCGCCGCCGCTTGCAGTTCGAAATTGAAGCGGCGGCAGAAGCGTTTGCGCAGCGCCAGTCCCCAGGCGCGATTGAGGCGTGCGCCAAAGGGAGAGTGGACGACAAAATGCATGTCGCCGGCTTCGTCGAAAAAGCGTTCGAAGATGATGTTCTGCTGATCCGGCAGCAGGCCCAGCGCGGCGTGGGCAGCGCCGAGATAGTCGGTGATCTGCTGTGCAGCTGCGGGCGTCAGTTTTCGCTTTCCTACCAGCCAGCGTTGGGTGTGTTCGCTGCCGAAGCCCAGTTGCTCGCCAATATCGTGGCGCAGTTGTGCGACGGCGCGGGATAGCTCGTCGCTGCGTCCTGGCGATTCGCCGAACCAGAACGGGATCGTCGGTGGCAGACCCTGGGCATCTTCGACGTGCATTCGCCCTGGCTCGATCTTCAGCACCCGATAGGAGGTGTTGCCGAGTTGGAAGATATCGCCCGGCAGGCTTTCGAAGGAAAAATCCTCATCTAGCGTGCCGACCTTGATGCCCTGTGGTTCGAGGATGACGTCGTAATCGAACAGGTCGGGGATGGTGCCGCCATTGGTGATCGCCGTCAGCCGTGCGCTCTTGCGTGGGCGCAGCACGGCATTGACCCGGTCCCAGTGGAGGTAGGCGCCGCGCCGGCCCCGGCGGGTGGTGTAGCCTTCCGAGATCATCTTCAATACGGCGTGCCAGTCGTTGTCACTGAGGTCGCGGTAGGGCCATGCGCGGCGATAGCAGGCGAGCAGCGCAGGTTCGTGCCATTCCCGGTTGGCCACTTCGGCAATGACCTGCTGGCTGAGTACGTCGAGCGGATGGGCGGGAATATGGATGCGGTCGAGTTCGCCGTCTTCGATGGCATTGAGCAGCGCCACCGATTCAACCAGGTCGTCCCGTGTCAGTGGAAAAAGTCGCCCCTTCGGGATTGCCGAGACGGCATGTCCGGAACGCCCGACCCGTTGCAGGAAGCCGGAAATCGAGCGTGGTGAACCCAGCTGGCAGACCAGATCGACATCGCCAATATCGATGCCCAGTTCCAGCGATGCCGTTGCGACCAGCGCCTTCAGCTGCCCTGATTTGAGTCGCTGTTCCGCATCCAGCCGGTGCTCACGCGACAGACTGCCATGGTGCGCAGTGACGTGTTCTTCGCCGATCCGTTCTGACAAATGCCGGGCAACACGCTCGGTGGCGCGACGGGTATTGGTGAAGATCAGCGTGGTGCGGTGCGTCTCGGTGAAGGCGGCGAGCTGGTTGTAGATTTCTTCCCAGACCTCGTTCGACATCACCGCATCGAGCGGTGAGGCCGTGATCTCGATCGCCAGGTCGCGCTGGCGGTCATGGCCGGTGTCGACGATCGTGAAGGCTGCCTCGCGGTTGCCGATCAGAAAACGGGCCATGGACTCGATCGGCTTCTGCGTTGCCGAGATGCCGATGCGGATCGGTGGGGTGCTGCACAACGCTTCCAGCCGTTCCAGTGAAAGCGCCAGATGCGCGCCCCGTTTGTTGCCGGCAACGGCGTGGATCTCATCGACGATCACGCTGCGGACGGTTTGCAGCATTTCGCGGCCGCTTTCCGAGGTGAGCAGGATGTACAGCGATTCCGGCGTCGTCACCAGAATATGCGGTGGTGTCTTGCGCATCTTCGTGCGTTCGCCCGGTGGCGTGTCGCCTGTGCGCACCGCAGCGGTAATGTCGGCGCCATGCTCGTTGCGCGCCAGCAGCATGCTGTTGATGGTCTCCAGCGGCTGTTGCAGATTCTTGTGGATATCGTTGGACAGCGCCTTCAGTGGCGAGACGTACAACACCCGTGTCTCGTCTGGCAGCGGTCGCTGCCGGGACTCCTTAACCAGCGTGTCGATGGCCGCCAGAAATGCCGCCAGTGTCTTGCCTGAACCGGTCGGTGCCGCCAGCAAGGTATGTTGCCCGGAATGAATTGCTTTCCATGCTTGCAGCTGCACCTCGGTCGGCTGCGCGAAATCACGGAAGAAGGCATCGGAAACAGCGGGGTGAAATTCAGGGAGTGGCATGAGATGAGGATAGTGCAGGGCGGGTGGCAAGGGGAAGTCATGCTTTCCCGTTTGACGTGACATATGCGGTAGGCATATGCTTAACCCGGACTTCTCACCAGATCGCTACTGCGGCCGCCCAATGCGGCGCGCTGACAGGCGTTCACGCTACCTTGAGCGGCCTCGCTACGCGACCCGGTGAGAAGTCCGGGCTATACCCTTGGT
>CAZQXF010000013.1:15351-16043 GCA_964596975.1 uncultured Thiotrichales bacterium
GTTTGAGGTGAGAAGATGAATCAACGAGAAAAACAGGTGCGGCTGTTTCGCAATGGACGTAACCAGGCACTGCGCATTCCCCGTGAGTTTGAATTCGATAGTGATGAGGCTGTTGTACGCAAGGAGGGTGACCGATTGATTGTCGAGCCGATACGAAAGGGTCGCCTGCTGCGTCTGCTCGAAACGCTGGAGCCAATGGAGGAACCGTTCCCCGATGTCGATGAGGATCTTGGTCGGCTCGATGATGTGGCGCTGTAGGCATGTTGCCTGAATACCTGCTTGATACCAACATACTGTCAGACCTCATTCGCAACCCTCAGGGCATTATTGCCGATCAGATTCGGCAGAAAGGGGAGGCTCGTGTTTGTACGAGCATTGTCGTTGCGGCTGAGTTACGTTTTGGTGCTGAAAAATCGGGATCAGACAAATTGCTGGAGCGCGTCGAACTGATTTTGTCAGCGCTGGAGGTGCTGCCGTTGGAAATGCCCGCGGATCACTGTTATGGGAAGTTACGGTGGGCTTTACAGCAGCAGGGCACGCCTATTGGTCCCAATGATCTATTGATCGCGTCCCAGGCACTCGCATCAGAACTTGTCTTGGTAACGGCCAATCTGCGCGAATTCAAGCGGGTGCCGGGACTCAAGGTGGAAAATTGGCTGGCCGGCTGAAGCGATCAAGAAATCTCACCATCC